>JBJOKQ010000017.1:0-29549 GCA_046046005.1 Bacteroidota bacterium
GAATCTTATCATCATCAGCAGAGATGATATACGAAAGTTCGCAATCGAATCCGTTGGCTTTCAGAAAAGAGAAATACTGCTCGAACCGAAATCGTTGACCTGGTGCGCGCCCTTCACGATGTGAGGCTACAAACAATATTTTTTTTCTGCCGCTCATTTTTTTGCCACCACGTGCCAATAAGGTTCGTATTCTGAAAAACAAATATCCTTCATTCCTGCTTTGTTCAGCATTTCGGTGATTTCTTTTTTACTGTAACGCTTTTCAAGCGGAGTGCCGAAGCGATCCAGTGAATCATTGCGAATGACCTTCCAGGGTTTATCCGCATAATAAGAAAGCGGAACTTTCTTCGAAGTTGATGCAGAAAACAAGCGCACGAATCGCGTCAAAGCAACAAACGGTAAGTACACGGTGAGCGCTATGAAATCGCACAAGAAATTCTTCAATCCTTGGGGCATGGTAGAAATCATACGGCGCAGAACATTGGAGCAACCGAAGATGAACTTGTAAAATCCGCTGCGATTGTCGAGACTGTAGTAGATGTACAACAGCAACCATCCGTTCTTCTTCACCATAGTTGCAGCTTCTGCAATTGCGGCTTGCGTATCGGGCAAATGATGTACAACACCGAGGCTGAAAACGAAATCGAATGATTCTCTTTCGAAAGGAATGCATCCGTAACCCGCACGTGTCACGCGAACATTTCCGCATGACTGTGTGAGTTTCACTGCCGGAATTACGGCTTCACTCGGGTCTATGGCTTCTACAAAACCGGCACGTTGCGAAATGTATTTCGACCAACGACCGGAGCCGCAACCGATATCAAGACAAACTGAATTTTTATTCAGCATGTTTTCGGTTACGATGTCGAAATACTGTTCACCGGCACGTTGAATTTCCGCTTCGGTGAAAGTTCCGAAACGGTTCCACTCTTCTCCGAACGACTCCACCGTTTTCGAGTCGGCATTGATTTGCCGTGACGTAAAATCAGCAACAGCTGTTCCGTTCACATCAGTACTACCTTGCGGTTTACGGTTATAAGGAATCATCCCGTTACGAATCACAGATGATTAATCTTCCAGCCAGATCGGCGGAAGTTTCTCGAGAATTTCTATTTCACCGAAATGTTTGCTCTTGCGAACACCTGCACCTTTCGCCCACTGCGCCATCCGGTTCAATCCTTCTTCAAGTGAAGTCAATGGAACTTCTCCGAAAACCTTTTTCACTTTGGAATGATCGGCGTGTGCATGAACAACTTCATTACGTGCTTCGAGATAACGGATTTCACCGTTGATTCCCATGGCTTTCATGGTCAGCGTAGCGAGTTCGTTAACCGAATAATCTTTATCTGCTCCGATATTGAAAACCTGATTCTGTGCTTCGGGAAGGAATGCAGAGTTTACTATTGCAGGAACGATATCTCCAATGTAACTGAATGCGCGTGTTTGAGAGCCGTCGCCGAAAACAGTTAATGGCTTATTCTGCATGAGTTGATTCATGAAAATTCCAACAACGTTGCGATAGCGATCACCGATATTCTGAAATTCTCCATACACGTTGTGCGGACGGAAAATCACGTAATTCAATCCGAACATTTCGTGTGTTACTCGCAGATCCTGTTCAACAGACAACTTGGCAATTCCATATGGATCTTCCGGAACAGGAACCATGTCTTCACGCATCGGTGGCTTCAATGCTCCGTAAACTGCAATTGAAGAAGTGAATACAAACGATTTTACTTTATGCTTTACTGAGGCGTTGATAAGGTTGACACTGCCAATCAGATTATTGGTGTAATTGAATCGCTTGATAAAATGGCTGAGTCCTTCTGCAGCATAAGCTGCCAGATGATACACATACTCGAAATGATATTCATCGAACAGCTCATCAATCAATTTGTGATCTGTAACAGAACCTTTCACAAAGACTGCACCTTGCGGCACGTTCTCGGTGAATCCTCCAGACAGATCATCCAACACCACAACAGTGTGTCCTTTCTGCAAAAGCGTATTCGCTACATGAGCACCAATGAATCCGGCACCGCCCGTTACCAGTGTAATTGCCATAGACGCAAATATAACCCGTGTTAATTGAATTCCATCGGTTTTCCCTGCAATATCACTATGTAAACCTGAACGAAAGATTATCTTTACACCCATGCTCAATCTGAGAGAAGGTTACACACCAAGATGGATCGTATGGCTGATAGACATCGCCATAACTGCATTTGCCTTGTTCGTCGCTTATTTATTGCGCTTCGACTTCTCCATTCCACAAGTGGAAATAGAAACATTACATGTTGTTCTGCCCATGGTTTTAGGAGTACGCGCATTAAGTTTTCTTGTTGCACGCACACCTTGGGCAATTGTTCGCTACATGAGCCAGAAAGATGCAATGCGCATCCTGATTACGGTTCTTGCAGGTACCGCAATTTTCTATGGATTTAATCAGATAACCTATCGATTCGTAAACGGTGTTTACTACATTCCTCATTCGATATTGCTGATTGAGTTTTTGGCAACGACATTCGGATTGGTCAGTTCGCGTTTGATTTACAAAGCGCTTTGGACTGAAATGCGCAATCCTTCAGCACAGAAAAAAAATGTGATTATTTACGGAGCAGGTGAATCCGGCTTGATAACGAAAAGAACTATTGATCGTGATGCTGCGTCGAATCAACGCGTGCGTGCCTTTGTAGACGATGACGAGAGTAAATCCGGACGTAAACTGGAAGGTGCAACGATTTACCACACATCTAAACTTTCCTCACTGCTTGAGAAGAAAGACGTAGAGGAAGTGATCATTTCCATTCAGAATATTTCTGCGCAACGTAAGCAGGAAATTGTTGATCTGTGTTTATCGCACAATACAAAAGTCCTGAATGTACCGCCGGTATCGCGTTGGATTAATGGCGAACTCAGTGTTCGACAGATCCGTAAAGTGCAGATTGAAGATTTGCTGGAGCGAGAACCAATTAAACTTGATGAGGCGAATATCAACGCGCAGATCAAAGGCAAAACCATCCTTGTTACGGGTGCTGCGGGTTCCATTGGCAGTGAAATTGCGCGACAAGTTGCAAAATTCCATCCCGGCAAATTAATTCTTCTGGATCAAGCCGAATCACCGCTGTATGAACTCGAAATTGAATGCAGAGAAAACTACAGCGATGTTCAATCAGAAGTAGTGATCGGTGATGTGCGCAATTTCCAAAGAATGGAAAATGTCTTCCGCACTTTCCGTCCGAATATTGTTTATCACGCAGCAGCATACAAACATGTACCGATGATGGAATTGAATCCATCAGAGTCGATTCTGACGAACGTATTGGGAACACGCAACACCGCAGATCTTGCAGTAAAATTCGGCGCTGAAAAATTCGTTATGGTGTCAACGGACAAAGCGGTAAATCCGACAAACGTGATGGGCGCATCAAAACGTATTGCGGAAATTTACACTCAGGCGCTGAATAAAGTGAGTACCACTACCCGATTTGTCACAACACGTTTCGGGAATGTACTTGGATCAAACGGTTCTGTAATTCCGCGCTTCAAACAACAGATTGAAAGCGGCGGACCGGTTACGATCACCGATCCGGAAATTACGCGATACTTCATGACAATACCTGAAGCCTGCCGCTTGGTTCTGGAAGCAGGCTGCATGGGTAAAGGCGGAGAAATTTTCATCTTCGATATGGGCAAGTCGGTAAAGATCATTGATCTTGCACGCAAGATGATTCAGCTATCGGGACTTGAACCGGGCAAAGACATTGAAATTGCTGTAACGGGATTGCGTCCGGGAGAAAAGTTGTACGAAGAATTACTGAATAACAAGGAAAATACCTTACCAACTCATCATCCTAAAATAATGATTGCGCGTGTTGCTGAGTATGAATTTGAGAAAGCAGCCGCAGACATTTCAGAGTTGGTGTCTCTTTTCAACGGGCAGAATAACGTTGAAATTGTTTCGAAGATGAAGGCGATGGTTCCGGAATATGTGAGTAACAATTCCGTTTTTGAGAAGCTGGATCAGCGCAAGTAATTCATTTGCTTCAGTCGCTTTTCGTATTCAATCTTATTGATCTGTTTTGTAAAATATGCGTGAGTACTGTCGCGCAGATAAAAAGCACGCTGCGCCTGTTCCTGATTAATATCCACAATGTAATTGCACTTGTCGCAACAGATCGAATAACGATGAACTTCGGAAGAAGTGAAAAACGGTCCGCTCTGTTTTGAAGTTTCGCGCAGCAAATGCCAATACGAAACCTGATTACAACGGTGACATGTAAGCGGCAGGCAATAGCCTAAATTCTGCGTTGATCTCGAACTGCTGTTTCCGGAGTAGAACATTTACGAATTGAAGTTATAAAATTGATCGGTAACTTTGTCCCGAAATGAAACACAGAACGGAAATTCAGATTCGCTTCAACGATGTGGATGCGTTGGGGCATGTCAATAACGCGGTACACATAACTTGGTTTGAGCTGGCGCGAATTAAATATTTTGACGACACCATTGGCGGAGATATTGATTGGGAACGCGAAGGAATGATACTGGCGCATACTTCCATTTCATACAAAACACCGATTTATCTGAAAGATAAAATTGAAGTGCTTACCTGGTTTTCTAAATCAGGAACGACAAGTTTTGAATTGATGTATGAAATTATCAGAAAGGAAAAAGACGGTAGCGAAACAGTTTGCGCAACGGGAAGCTCAGTGCAGGTTTGCTTCAACTACAAAGAAAACAAGCCGGTTCCGGTTCCCCGAAACTGGCTTGATGCGCTCACGAAATAAATCCCCCTATTTCGTGCTGATGTAAAAGATATAACTGAGCGGGCACTCCAGGCAAGCTTTGTAATCGTCCATCTTCTTATCCTTCTTTTTGCATCCCTGCTGAATGAAACTTACAGTTGTAGTTTCGCCAGGCTTTACTTTAAACGATTCGTCAGCACCGATATCCGATTTAACTAACAGATCGTAATAGGTAAAATGAATCCGGCCGTTAAGCTTGGTTGTACCCGTATTCTTGACTTCGAAATCATAATACACCGCAATACCTTTTCTCTTTGTTGCACAGTAACGATATTCCCAAGTGTATAACTGACCGTCATCTCCTTTCACTGTATCTTTCATCCATTCGGTCCATTTATTAAAGGATCCATCCGGATCCAATGTTGCCGGATTCTGTGCAGAGAGTTGCTTTACAGAACAGAAAGCCAAAATTGTAAACAGCAAGATTATTTTTTTCATAAACGAAGATGTGAAATTCTCACCCGGAAGAACTGTAAGTCATTTACAGTAGAACAACCGCCGGATTCATGACAAAACTATTATCGGCAGTGCTTCTGCTCAATACCACTTAAGTGTGAAAATCAAAACAGGAAGAACTTCTTCGGATGCAATTTATTGAGCGCTTCTGTGCGTGATTGCACCTGCAATTTGATATAGATATTCCTGATGTGCGTGCGAACGGTTTCAACGGAAAGGAAAATCTTATCTGCTATTTCTTTATATCGAAGACCTTTATCCAGCAAGAACAGAATTTCCTTCTCACGAGCTGTTAACTGATCGAGTTCAGCAGCCGGTTGTGTTGCACTGAATGCGCTGACCACCTTACGTGCAATGCTGGCACTCATTGGAGAGCCGCCTGCTGCAATTTCTCTGATAGCAGATAATATTGCATCCGGAGAAGAACTCTTGATAATATAACCTGTTGCACCGCGTTTGAGGCATTCAAAAATCTTATCCTCTTCGTCAAAAACAGTACACATCAGAAATTGTGATGAGCCGGTCAGACTTCTCGCTTGCTCCAGAAATTCCAATCCCGATTTCCCGGGCAGACCAATATCAAGCAATACCACATCGGGTAAGAGTTCGGGCAGTTTCAATGCGCAGGATTCTGCATCACCGAAAGTCCCGAGCAACTCAAGATCTTCCGCGCTACCCACAACTTGCTGCAGCAGGGCAGAGATGTCCTTATCGTCTTCCACTATAACTACACTGATTCGATCCATATTGCAAATGTAAAATTGCCTTTCAACTGTACACACATTTTTTATCCTTACCTCACCCTAATTACTACTTATTGGGGATAGCCCCAAGGTTCCGGTTTTCGGAATATTGTATCATCAAAAAATCAGAGCACGCATTATGAAACGACTTCTTATTACTCTTCTTTTAAGTCTGACAGGATTTTCCGCCTTTGCACAATCCGCATCATACATGGAAGGCGGAATGATGTATGCTCGTTTTCGTAAAGAAGGAAAATTTACAGGAGGCTGGATGCCCGGATTCAGTGTATCGATCGGAGGACTTGAACTATCAATGTACGGTGGGCAATTCGCGCATCGTGAATTTCCGGACAGCACAAAACTGATGGCTAACGGAGGATACTGGTTCATCGGCTATTCCTGGCGTTCCAGACCAACCGAACGCAACAAGAGATTTCACTACACCTTAGGTGGAGGTGTCGGCGGTTACGGTGTCAGAGAAATGAACGGGTTTCATGGCGCTGTTAAACCCGGTGTACAATTCAACCTTACAAAATCAATCAGCATTGCCGCAACCATGCACATCGGTTATAATTTCTACGGTGAAATTTCAAAAGACACAGCGATGCCGTGGGCGAACAATGGTTATCTGTCGACTGAAAAATGGTTTTTCAATCCGAACATTACATTGCGCCTGAATACAAATCCGCTTTTAGTTAAGGGCGATTACTACGACAAAACTGCATATTGGGGAGGCGGCATGGTTACACATGAGAGCACGTCGCGGGAAGGAGATTATATTGTTACACGCAGATCATCTACTTATCTTCCTGCGGGCGAATATGTCACTGACGCAATTATTACTTCAACCAATTATCTGAATCTATATCCAAAAATGTTGGTTGGGACCATGAAGAATTACAAAGGAAGTTCATTGGCATTTGGCGGAGGAATTGCTATCCGCGCCGGAATTCTTGCATTGGACCTCGAGCATCTTAGGGGGACAATCGGTTTTCATCAGAGTAAAGTCGGTGCTCCGACAGATCAATGGAAAATGAAGAGGACGTCAGTGGGAATAGGACTGAATTGGTTCAACATTCCTTTCCCATTCCGAGGACCGAGTCTCGTGCGTTTTATTTTCGGAGCCCGCGTCGGTAAACTTACACTTGATTCCACCCGACCTGATGTTGTGTCCGGACAACCAAATCCGGAGGAGCTGTTCAAGCACACATTCTGGTCGCCGTTTTACGCGCTCGAATTCGGCACACTTGGAGTTCATCTTGAATTCTTTAATCAGAAACAGAACGGTTACGCAAGCGGTCTCGTTCTCGGTGCAACTTACTTGTTACCTGTTAATCCGAAAATAAAAAGGTAAGAGAACGCTAGTAGATTTTGCCTGATACTGTAATTGAAGTTCCATCTTTCGACGTGTGAACATCGAAAGAAAATCCAATCGCTTCAGCACGTTGCTTCATGTTGCGAAGTCCGTTTGAATTCGGTGCGCTCCCGGAATCGAAACCAAATCCTTTTCCGTCATCGCTGATCACAATCGACAGCACTCCTTCGGACTCAAGAATTCCGAGTGTGATAATTTCAGGCTCCGCATGCTTTCCAATGTTGGTTAATGTTTCTTTGAGAATCAGCAGCAGATTGCGGCGCACTTCGGGATTAACATGAATCGTGGAAATGTCCTCGCTTCCATTGTATACAAAACCAAAGCCCGCCCGTTCAGCGAAATCTGAAGTAAGAGAACGGAAATAAGCTACCATATGATCAAGGCTGTCGTAGTGCGGATTAACCGACCAAACAACTTCCTTCATATTTTGAGACAGATCACGGGCTGTTCCGGAAATCCATTTCAGTTTTTCCCTCACATCAGGATCCGTATTCTGTTTCAGCGCAATCAAATCACCACTCAATGCGATGCGTGTAAGTCCTGCACCTATTTCATCGTGAATATCCCTTGAAATACGCTGGCGCATCTTTTCTATTTCCTGCTGCATTCTGAGTTTTCTCAATTTGCGTTTGTAACTCATACGAATGAACAGAAATGCAATAAGGCTGATAATTAATGCAGATGCAATTATTGCAGCGATTGTAAACCAAGTAGACATCCAATATGGAGGTACAACCACAACGTCTATCAATTTCAATACGCCCGTATTCTGTCCGTCAGGATTACTTGCTGAGCACAAAAGAGAATAGCTCCCCGGACCTAATGCAGCGAAGTTTAACGTACGCAACCCTTTCTGTTCAATAAAATCCTGATCCGCTCCTTCGAGCTTGTATGAAAATAATGTCCGCTGCGGGAATGCGAAATCAGTCAGCCATAAGCGCAAATCGAGAGAGCCTGAACCATAATCTCTGGAGATAGTTCCCTGTACTAATCCTTGGGAGGATTGTGAACCTGTACCATACGATAGTAATATCGAAGGGCTTCTGAATCCGCTACTAAGTTCTGATGGATTACATAATGCAAATCCTTCCGTCGTTCCGATATATAGCGTCCCCCTTGGTGTATAGAGCAGTGCTCCTGTGTTACATTCTTCAGAAGGCAATCCATCAGCACCGTACAATGATTTAACTGAGTAGTTGAACACATTGAAGAAAGCCAGACCATGTCCGGTAGCAACGCTGATTATAGAATCACTTACCGGTATTAAATCATAAACCGTATTATCCGGTAACCCTTTATCAACATTAAATGTTTGCTGCAACCTGAGTTTACGGTCAAGTTTATGCAACCCGCTTTGCGAACCGACCCAGAGGTTACCATTCGAGTCTTCATACATTCCATGTATCACCGTTGTCAACGGAAGCCCGATCCAGCTCTTGTAATCATGATTTCTGATAAACTTGCCGTCTTCGGAAATCTCCTGTATACCCTTATGATAACTCGCTGCGAGAATGTGACCATTCTTCAATTGTATCAGATCTGTCACATGAATCGGCTCTCCGTATAATTTAGTCAAAGCCGGAGTTGGTGACATTGTAAACTCGAAGACACCATAGTTACCATAAACGAGTATTTTACCGGAACGTAACTTCAGAAATCCAGTATACTTCTGATCGGATCTGTATTCGTACTGACGTACTACTTGTGTTCCCCAACTAGCAGTGTCAATCAGTAATACATTATCCTCAGTTCCGCTTAAAAGGTATCCATTGCCGCAATCTGCTATGAAGTACGGCGTTGCAGTTGACCATAATGAATCTGAGCTGACCTTGGTTATGGTTTCTTTTTTATTATCAATCAGTCTGATGCCTTCTCTGAATGTACCGACGAGAAAGCGTTCAGGTGAAATTTCATAAAAACTTCTCACGAACCAATTACAGGTGTCAGTTACGAACGAAGCTGTGTATTTATTCTTGAAAGCAATCCTACCATGCAACATCTTTACCACACCCGCACCGTCTGTCCCCAGCCAAACAACGCCGTAGTCATCACATACAATGGATTTTGAAAATTTCATTAAGTCATTTGCAGGTTTACCATCTTGCTGCCAAAAGCAAGGTCGTATACGCTTAGAGACAGGATCATAGCGATAAACACCCTGATCCAAAATCGAAAACCACCAACTTCCATCAGGATGTACTGCGGCACCTACAAATGATGATTCGCCATCATTGAAATCCGGATCTCCCAATCTGAACTGAACAATACTTTTCGTCCTGATATTCAATTTCCAGAGCCCGTGTGAGCTAGTAAACAGAAGTTCATCCGGTTTACCCGGAATATTGATAAAAGTTCCGGTTTGAATATTTCGCAATGCCTCTGGTTGCTGAATGATTGCAGTTCGATTTGAAACCAAGTCGTACAGTACAAATCGCTGAGCCGTGTCACGAATAATAATTGTACGATGATCGTCGGACAGACCATGCTGGTGAATAATGCTCTGACTCGTTAATTGAAACTTTCGTCCGTCTGAAATTCTTACCCTGAACAATCCGTTTCCCCAGCACACAACCCAAACTGCTGTATCATTTGCAAATACCGGCACTTCCGCACTTCCAAGAGTATTCACAACATCAAATGACTTCAATACCTGAGCGGAATACCTATCGAACTGCAACAACGCACTTTCCGTGCCTACCCAAATAGTTTTCTGATCTTCAGATGGTACAATTCCTCGAACGGCTTCATGCATCACCGCTTCAGAAGCTATTCCTTTGCCGTCAGGTTGATGAAATTCCCAACCATCGTACAATCCCAATCCTGCGCCGGTACCGCACCACAAAAAACCGGAGTTGTCCCGATACAAAGCCATCACAGTACTTTGCGGCAGACCTTCTTCTACTGAATAAGATGTTATCAGCGATTGTGCTGTGGAAAAACAACACAACAACTGCAGGCAAAAGAACAATAACAGTCGTTGCGTTCGAATCATAAATCTGATTACTTATCCTCTTCTACGCGCGTCCAATAGTCGGTACGACCTAAAAGTGAAATGCCGATATACCCGCGAAGTTCAAGTGTATTCTTGTCTTTCATTTTACAGGTTAAGCTGTAAGTATTACCTGATTTCGGATCGTAAATATCTCCGTCACTCCACTCCTGATCATCTTCATCCCAAACGAGATTTTTCAGAATGAGCAATCCCTGAATCGGGCGCTTTTGTTCTTCTTTCTTCGGATTGTTCTTGTCCAATTTAGGTTTATTGGTAACAGAATCAATCGGATTCTTTAACCAATGTATCTGTCCGTAATACTTGCTGTAAGAAGAATAGATTTTGATTTTAGCGTCTTTGTCTTTGTTCCACCAGATGCCGGTGATATCATTCGCAACCCAATTTGTTGTTGCGGCCTGCGAAACGAATAAGAACAGAATAATGTAGCGTATCATGTTGTTACTGTTTTAGGTTGAATTTCCATTACACGTCGCTGTCGAATCCTCTCGATCGGCTCAACGACGAACTTCCATAAAAATACGGCAAAAATCAGTGATCCTGCAAGCGTGGTTATACCGAACCAATACATGTGTTCCGTGTGCGTCCAGAAGTATCGCTTTACAACCATCATCACAACATGATGTCCGATGTATAAAGGGAATGATAGTTCACCTATCCATCTGTCCCATTTGATATTTTTTGAATAATGAAAGACAAGCGGGATTAATGACGCAACAACAAAATAAAAATACCAGCGACGATGTGTTTCCTGAATGAACTGCATTCTCGGATACATAAAAATCAGAATCGGAATAATCAGGTAAACACCTCGCAATAACCAAATATTGAAATCCTTTTCTCGGATAAGTCGATACACCTGATACGACAAACTTCCCGCAAGAAACAACGCTATTTCAAAAGGGAAGAATCTGTAACTCCACGGATCCCAACTCCAGAATTTCTCCGTATAGAAATATGATCTGTATCCGAGGCTGAGCAGAATAACGGCAAGCTGCAACCACCATGCACGACGTACAAGAAATGGTGCGATGAGATAAAACATCAGTTCAATTCCAAGAGTCCATATCTGAGGTACAAACAGAAAGTGCATAGACATGGGTTTGTAATTGAAACAGTTCTTCGTGAACTCTAATGCGCTGTTGTCTCTGTTCAGCCCCATGAAAAACATCCAGTCGCTGCCGAACATGAACAGATTCGCGAATATGAAAAACACAATTGCAAGCCAAGGCATGTTTTCCCACTTGGTAATCCATGCGTAGAGATAAAATGGTTGTCCCCAACCGTAATAACCGATAACGGAAACCAACACTGCGATTAGCAGCACCACCCAATAAACCGGATACAATCGTAAAAAACGATTTGTGATGAATAACTTCCAGGAGCCTTTCTGATCCGTGTACTTTTCGTTCAGAATCATTGCCATGTAAAATCCGGAAATGATGTAGAAGGCCTGAACTGCTACAATACCACCTGTCATCTTTTCACCGAAAAGATAATACGAGTGGTAAACCACAACCGCAACAGCAAGTAAAAAGCGGATCAGTCCCATTTCAGGATTATCATCCGTGAACAGTTTCTTTCTTACCGTATCGGCTGACTACCTCAGCTTCGTATTCGAGAAATTCCTGCCAACGCTTGTCGACATCAACACTGCTTGCATATTTTCTCGCGTAACCGATGAAAAGCGTGTAATGATTAGCTTCACTGATCATCAGGTCGCGGTAAAATCCGGAAAGGAATTCGTCTTTGATATTTTCTGAAAGTACGCGGAATCGTTCGCAACTGCGTGCTTCAATCATTGCTGCGAAGAGTAAACGATCAACCAGAATTTCTTCACGAGTACGATGCGGAATCTTGATGAACTTCATCAATTCATTCACGTAATCGTCTTTGCGCTCTTTACCTAATGTTCCGCCGCGTGAAGTGATGATATCATGTACCTGACGAAAATGTGTCATTTCTTCCTGAACAAGCTCCGTCATGCTTTTCACAAGTTCGGAGTACTCCGGAAAATTCACAATAATGCTGATTGCGTTAGACGCCGCTTTCTGTTCGCAAAATGCGTGATCAGTCAGAATTTCATCAATATTGCTTTCCACAATATTCACCCAATGAGGATCAGTCGGAAGTTTGAGACCTAACATAAAACTGCTTTATGATTACTTCAATTCAGGAGTATCTTTCATGAACATGCGCATCAATGGCGCACTCGTTAAACTTGTCACCAATGCCATTACCACCAAAGCAACAAAAACGGGCTTACCGATAATACCTGCGTTATACGCAAGTGTTCCAAGAATAATTTCCATTGCTCCTCGCGCATTCAATCCAAAACCAACAGCCAATGCGTCATTGCGTTTCAAACCTCCGGCAACACCACCCAAACCTGCTCCGGCCACTTTGCCGATATATGCAAGGACAAGTACGATGACTACAATGGAAACATCAAAATTCTCAATGAAGTTTACTTTAAGACCAATGGAAACAAAAAATAACGGAGCGAAGAAATTGGTAACAAACTGATGAATGATTTCACGCGCCTGTTCACGTAGATGTACCGAGTCACCGATCGCAATTCCCGCGATAAATGCGCCGAGGATGGCGTGTATTCCAATACTCTCGGTAAATGCAGCGCACAGCAAACATAATCCCAAAGACATTGCAAGCACACCGCCCGGCCAGGAAAGTTTCGTTTGTATCCAAGGCAATGCACGATTGATCAAAATACGGCCAATGAACAACATGAACGCACCGAAAGCAATTACATAACCAATAGTGTAACCGACGCTGCTGCTTTCACCGCCGTTACCGCTTAAAGAGAGAATAACGGAAAATATCAACCAGCCTACCAAATCATTGAACATGGCAGCCGCAATAATTATCATTCCGATGCGCGTTTTAAAAATATTCATGTCCATCAGAATTCGCGCAATCACGGGCAATGCCGAAATTGACAATGCTGTTCCAAGGAATAGTGAAAAAATCCATTTGTTATTTCCTGTATCGACAACTCCGAAAATATCCGGAGCAAACCACGCTACAGCAAAACCTGTGAAGAACGGAATGATCATACTTCCGAATCCGGTGCTGATTGCCGCTTTACCTTGACGTAACACCAATGGTAACTCCACTTCCATGCCGGCAACAAACAAAAGCATGATCACAGACAAACTGAAAATTCCGTCGAGCGCATATGCAACCTTCTCGTTGGACTGCAGCGGAAACAGAAAAGAAAATACTTCAGGAAACATCGTCCCGAGAATTGTAGGACCCAAAACTATTCCCACAAGCAACTCTCCCATCACAACAGGCAACTTCAATCGCTTGCCTAACTCCGCAACAATGCGCGAAAGTATCAGCATCGTTGCAATTGCAAGCAACAGAATAATCAGGTCACTATGTCCCAGTCTGTAGCTCATTATTCCGCAGCAACACGTGAATGCACAATCAATAAATTACTAGGCAAATCTTCAAGTATATACTCCATACCGTGAGTGAATATGCGATCGATGATTCCATACTTCACATCCGGTGAATTGATCACCAGCAAATCCGCTTTCTTCTGTGCGGCAAATGCTCTGATTGCGTAACCGGGTTTGCCTGTAATCTGCTTCTCAACAATTTCAATATTGCATTCTTCCTTGCAACCTTCAAGCAATTCATTCACCATGGAATGAGCGCCTTCTTTAATTTCCTTGCGGATGCGGGATGCTTCTCCGGCTGTAGAATCTTCTGCCATAGTCATCGCTAATCCGGGCTGATGCATTTCACTAGCTGCAACAATTTCACGCGATTTATTTTGACGTGCGAAGTAAATGGCTGTATTGAGCGTATGTGATGTCTTTGGACTTTCAGCAATGTTCACGACTAATTTTCTGAATCGGGAACCTTCCTTGTTCGGCTCAGTAAGCAAAAGAACGGAACACTTCGCCTTACGGGAAATCTTTCGCGCAACAGTACCGAGATAATATTGCAAAACATTCTCTTTCTTCATTGCGCCCATCACCAGAAGATCAACAATATTGAGCTTGCACAAATGCAATAATGTTTGAACGGCTTCCCCTTCACTCCAGATAATGCGAACAGCGGATTCTTTAATGCCGGCTTTCGCCAGAAGTTCAGAAAGTTTGTGTTCCTTATTCCGCGTTCGATCACCCACATGCATCAATACCAGATTGGCATTGAATCGCTCGGAAAGTATTCTTGCTTCACACAGAATACTTTCAAGTCGCGGTGAAAACGCTATCGCAACTCCGATTGTTTCAAACGGCCACGATGCTCTGTTTTTAAGCTTGGTGTAATCCATGACAGAAGCAAATATACGACGAACAGCAATGCGGAATCAGCACTACAAATACTACCTTGCAAGCTTAAAATCAGGGGTAATGACAATAACAGAAGCACAGAAGAATGTAGACGCCTGGATTAAGGAATACGGCGTTCGTTATTTCAGCGAATTAACCAATACGGCTGTTCTGATGGAGGAAGTTGGCGAACTGGCTCGCATCATGGCAAGAAAATACGGCGATCAATCTTTTAAGAAAACTGAAAGCCCGGAGAAGTTGGGTGAGGAAATGGCAGATGTGCTATTCGTATTGATTTGTCTTGCCAATCAAACCGGTGTTGACTTACAGAAAGAATTTTCTGAAAGTCTGACACGCAAAGCGGCACGCGATAAAGATCGCCATCATAACAATCCGAAACTGTAGTTGACGGCGTAAACGTATATTTGAATATGGATGTTGCGGACTTTCTGATTGTAGGAAGCGGTTGTACCGGAGCAATGGCAGCAGAAACTTTGGCTGCTACCGGATCTTCTGTTGTGCTGATAGACGGAGGTATCGATGACAAAGGAGCAGGAGAAAGAATACCGCACGTACCGTATCATCAACTCAGGAAACAGGAAGAATCGCAGCATGAGTTTTTACTGGGAAAGAAATTTGAAAGTATTCCCTCAGGAAAAACCGGAACCGGCGCGCAACTGACTCCCGCACGCATGTTTCTCATTGAGAAAACAGCAGAATGGATTCCATTATTGTCTGAAACATTCAAACCTATCGAAAGTCTTGCTGTAGGCGGACTCGGCGGAGGTTGGGGACTCGGATGCTGTGTATTTTCCGAGGCGGAGTTGCAAGCGGCTGGATTGAATGCGCAAAGAATGAAAAGGGCTTACCAGGTAGTTGCTGACAGAATCGGAATTTCCGGCAACAATGACGATGCACGTCCATTCACTTCTGCTCATATCAGCGGGGTACAACCTGCATTTGAGCCCGGACATCAAGCAAAACACCTTCTCAAAAAATACGAATCGAAGAAAGCTTCTTTGAATCGAAACGGATTTTATCTCGGTCGACCTGCGCTTGCCTTATTAACGCAGGACAAAGGCTCGAGAAAAGCATTGGAGCGTCGTGATATGGATTTTTACGACGATCACAATCATTCTGCATGGCGTGCTTGGATGACAGTGCAGGAAGTTGTAAAACGGCCCAATGTAAAGCATGAGAAAGGTTGGTTGGTTGTTTCATTTGCAGAACAGGAAAATGCGGTGGAAGCGACTGCGTTGAATCTTGAAACCAGTGAAAGAAAAATATTCAAAGCGCGTAAGCTCATTCTTTCAGGAGGACCACTTGCAACAGCGAGAATCGTTTTACGATCAATGACGGGAGGAATGCAAAAGCAACTTCCGCTTCTATGCAATCCATACAATTACACACCGTTTTTAATTCCGCGATTACTCGGAAATGCCATTCCCGATGATCACATTGGTTTTGCACAACTTTCTCTTTTCCATTCTGCGAATGCAGAACACAACGATATTGCCATGGCTTCATTGTATTCTTACAATGCGTTGATGCTTTTCCGTTTGCTTCGTGAAACTCCATTGAATTTCCGCGACGGAAGAATAGCGATGAAATATCTGTTGCCTGCATTGATCATTGGCGGAATTCATCATCCCGAAACCAGCGGAACCGGACAATTTGTTGCACTGCGTTCGGATAGCAACAGCAAAACCGGAGATATTCTGACTGCGGAATACAATCGCACAGAAGAAAAAGATCGTCGCGTAACAGAACGTGAAGTGCAATACAGAAAAGCTATGCGTTCGTTGGGCGCATACGCGTTGAAACAGGTTCAACCAGGACATGGTGCGAGCGTTCACTATGCGGGCGTGTTGCCGTTTTCTAAAAAGGAGGAAGCATTTCACCTTGCGAGTGATGGAAGACTTCACGGATTCAATCGTGTTTTTGTTGCAGATGGATCCGGATTCAAATATTTACCGGCTAAAGGTCTGACGCTTTCATTGATGGCCAATGCACACGACGTGGCGCTGAACGCTTCACAGTAAAACCGGGGCGAAATAATTTTATATGTATATACATATATTCATTATCTTTGCATAAACAAACAGCCATGGAACGTCGCACCGCTCTTAAATTGCTCGGACTTGGCGCCGCAGGATCATTAGGAATGACACTATCTGATTTGAAAAAATTCACTGATGATTTACCCTCAGATGAATTGCAACCGGCTTTATTTCTCGGGCATGGAAGTCCGATGAACGCATTGGCGAATAACACGTTCACACAATCACTGAACGCACTCGGAACATCTTTGAAAAAACCTAAGGCGGTTCTGATTGTTTCCGCACATTGGTTGACGCGAGGCACATTCGTTTCTACTGCTTTGAAACCGGAAACCATTTACGATTTCGGAGGCTTTCCTCCTGCTCTTTCTCAAGTTGTGTATCCGGCACCGGGCGCACCTGAACAAGCCAAATTGGTAAAACAAACTGTTGTAGGTACTGTTGTTGGCGAAGATCCGAATATGGGTTTGGATCATGGTGCATGGAGCGTAATCAAACATGTTTGGCCTGATGCTTCCGTTCCGGTTTTTCAAATGAGTATAGATTGGTACAAGTCGCCACAGTGGCATTACGAATTAGCTCAGGAGTTGAAAGCGCTGCGCAAAAAAGGAATCATGATCATTACCAGCGGTAATATCACGCACAATCTTGGTAATGTTGTGTGGAGTGATGAAAATGCGGCACCTGTTGACTGGGCATCGGAATTCGATTCTCTGGTGAAGAAAAATCTTGATTCGAGAAATGATCCTTCCATTATCGCATATGAAAACTTCGGAAATTCTGCACGTATCGCTGTTCCGTCGAATGATCATTACTTGCCTTTGTTATACACTCTTGGTGCAACAGACAAGAATGAAAATCTGAAATACATCTACGAAGGATTTCAATACGGCACGATCTCCATGCGTTGTGTCCAGATAGGTTAACGCCTCGGCTTTCCGTATCTTCGTACTATGCAGTCGAAGGTAACGATAGCAATTACCGGTGCGAACGGATTTCTCGGTTCGGCATTAACCTCATGGTTTCTTTCAAAAGGTTACAACGTGATTGCAATGGTTCGAACTGTTCCGAAACAGCAGCAAAGCAATATAAAATATGTGCGTTTCGATCTTGCAACAGGAAGCTGTTCAGAAAACAAAATAGACGCTGATGTTTTGATTCATACCGCTTACATTCCGGGAACAGACGTCAACGCTTTCGAGTATAATGTTTCCGGTACACGTGCATTACTGAAATTGTTCTCTCCATCCGTAGTGAAAATTTTTATCTCCAGTATTTCCGCGGATGCAGATTCAAAAGCAATTTACGGAAGGCAAAAAGCGGAGATTGAAAAAATCTTTTTGCAGGATAACGGAACCGCAATTCGCCCCGGACTGATTCTCGGTAACGGAGGTGTTTTCGGAAAAATGAAAACTTATCTGCAGAAGAAAAGGAACATTCCCGTTTTCAATGGCGGAACACAACCCGTGCAAACTGTTTATGTGAATGATCTTGCGAAAGCAATTGAACAGATTATTGTACAACCGTTGTCCGGTGTATTTACCTTCTGTGAACATGATCCTGTACATTATCGTGAATTCTATTCCGAGTTGTGCCGGCAGATCGGTGTTCAACCGAGATTCATCAGTATTCCGTATTGGGTTGCAGGCTGCCTCATCGCTTGCGCAAAAGTGATTGGAATAACTCTACCCATTAACAGAGATAATCTGGAAGGACTTCGGAACATGAAAGCGCATCCATCGATTGAAGATGCCAAACGTATCGGTGTAATTCCTGAAGATTACAGAAGCAATCTGAGAAGATCGCTGAACGGTTAATCAGATATTTCTGAACTCAGCTACTTCTTCTGCTGTAAGGTCGCGCATTGCGCCCGGCGCAAGATCTCCAAGGTGAATATGCATAATCCGCAAACGCGCCAGTTTGTGAACTGAAAATCCAAGTTTATAACACATCCTTCTGATTTGACGGTTCATACCGCGCGTGAGAACAATGCGGAATGCATTGGGATTATCTTCGGCCGTTACAAGGCTCTTACCGGTATGTTGTCCGAGAATAATCATTCCTTCGCTCATCGCACGAATGAATTCCTCGTTCACCGGCTTGTGCACTTCAACGTAATATTCCTTTTCCTTCTGCGAATCCGAATGTGCAATATCATGATAGATGGAACCGTCGTTTGTCATCAGCAACAATCCTTCGGATTCTTTATCGAGTCGACCGACAGGATACAAACGTTCTTTGTGATTAAACACTGTTAGAAGATTATCTGGCAAATCCCGATTCAGCGTACACTCAATTCCTCTGGGCTTATTGAAAGCTACATAATACAACTGCGGCGGCTCGATCTCCTTCCCGTCCAGTTCCAATTTATCCTGCGCAGCAACTCTGTACGAAGGTTTCTGCACATAGCCGTTCACTGTAACATGACCTTCAGTAATCACGCGTGCTGCTTCTGCAAGACTTGTCTGCAGATAACGTGAAACCACAACACGCAAACGTTGTCCCTCAGATGAACGATACATTAAAGCTGAATCTCCCAGATTTTTTTACCGGTTGACAAATCGATTGCGATCATTTTCAATTGTGCGATCATCACAAAAGTGTTGTTATGAATCTCCGCCCACTTGTAGCGAAACTCCGGATCTCCGTCTTCGAAAACGCCTGCACCTTCGGCTTTGTCTGAATCATAATAAAAGCCGGGAAGCGTAAGTTTCCATTTCTCCGCAAAACGATTTGCAGAACAATCCACTAATGTAATTTGTGCCGTTGCGGTATCTTCCACATTCAACGCAGAATAAACCAATGCAATCTTACTCTCTGTCCCCAGCGCATAATCGTCGAAAGAAGATGAAAACGTGATTTCATGTTTTACATCAGAAACAGCATCACGATAGTCATATCCTAACTGAGAAATCAAACGCTCCCGTTCCCGTTCAGAGTCCGATACATTCCATTTCGATTCCCGTGGTGCAAGTTCATCCTCCTCATATTTCACGCCCAATGAATCAAGGCGTTTACGAATTGAATCCACACGCATCTTCAGTTTATTTAAATATGCGTTGCGGCGAGCAGCATTACGTACAGGATTCATATCAACGAATATCTCCGGTTTGATGAACGGTAAACGCGCTGTAGAGTCTTCGTTATTCCAATTCATTTTCTTTCGATCTCCGTCCCCACTGAATGCAACATACTTTTCTTTATCGAAATAAACCATTGATTTCAGGAACGTCGAGGTGAAATCTTCACGTGGCAATTCTCTTTCCGTTTCACTTACAGCAAGAGAAACAGGATTCAACAGGTAACGAATACCTTGCATATCCGTCAGAAAAATATTCGAGGAGTCGTAATCGAACGCGTAATATTGATCAATCTGTGCAAAACCGGGACGAGCAAGTTTCAATGATTTAATTCCTGCGATTGAAGATTCCTTGTCAATCACTTCCAGTGTTTTCGGATTACGACTGTGAATCCCCAATTCAGGATCCGTTGTATAGAGCCAGATTTTATCTGCTGCAACACCAAGCAATTCGTATGTCGTTTCCTGATCTTCACCCAATTCAATTCGTGCAAGTACAGCTCCTGTTTCCAGATCATAACTTGTCAGACGCGTTTCATTGTAACCGGATATACGCGTCATGCCGCCGCCTGATGATTTTGAAGTTGCCTGAAATATTAATTCATGATTGATAATAATATTACCTTCTTTACCTGTGTAGAGTAAAGTTTCTTCAATATCATCTGCAGGATCGTTCATCACGTCCTTGTGAAAACAAGAAGATAAAGGAATCGAGAGTATTGCAAAAAGTACAATTGATCTGAATTTCATGCGGGCTTGTTTTGATTGGATGAAGATAATTATTCCTTGTTTTTCGAATCAATCCAAATAGTTACGGGTCCGTCATTCACCAACGCTACTTTCATGTCTGCACCGAAAACACCGGTTTTCACTTGTGAACCTAAAGCGATGGATAAGCGTTCTGTAAATTTATTATATAGCGGAATCGCAACATCAGGCTTCGCTGCTCTGATATACGAAGGTCTGTTTCCTTTCTTGGTTGCCGCGTGCAAAGTGAATTGACTCACAGCGAGAATATCTCCGCCCACTTCTGAAATTGAAATGTTCATCACGCCTGCAGCATCATTGAAAATGCGCAGACCGATTATTTTTTGTACCAGCCAATCAATGTCCTCTTCATTGTCTATCTCCTCAATACCGACAAGTACAAGCAACCCATTTCCAATTGAAGAATGCAATTTCTCTTCAATTGTAACCGAAGCTTGCAGTACACGTTGAATCAATACGCGCATCAAATGTTTAATCGTATTCCTTTTCAAGTTCTTCACCATTAAGAATCTGCAGATAACATTCGTAACGCGTCACTGCAATCTTTCCTTCGTCAACAGCTTTACGCACCGCGCATCCCGGTTCCTGATCGTGCAAGCAACCGTGATATTTACACGCTCCGAAAAGATTACGCATTTCGGGAAAGAAGTGCGACAACTCATTCCGCTCCACATTCACAATTCCGAACTCCTTGATTCCGGGTGTATCAATGATCCAACCTCCACCATTCATTTCAAACATCTCCGCGAAAGTTGTGGTATGCATTCCTTTGCTGTGTGCTTTGGAAATTTCACCGGTGCGCAAAGCGAGATTCGGCTCCAGCAAATTTATCAGCGTGCTCTTCCCTACTCCACTGTGTCCGGCAATCAGATTGACCTTACTCTGCATGAGTTCGCGAATCATTTTCACGTCATCAGCATTATTACACGAAATCAGATGCGCACCGTATCCCAGATTGCGATACAAGTCTGCCAGCACTTCCATATATTCAGTTTCTTCTTCATCGAGCAGATCGCTTTTATTGAAAATCACACTGGCAGGAATATTATACGCTTCAGCTGTAATCAGGAATCGATCAATAAATCCTGTTGATGTACGCGGTTGTTTAAGCGTAGCAACCACCCAGGCACGATCAACATTTGCTGCAAGAATATGAGTTTGCTTGGAGAGCTTCGTACTTCTGCGAATGATGTAATTACTGCGATCGTGCAATTCTGCAATAACCGCATCTCCGTTCTGTTCCGTTTCAACTTGAACGTGATCACCCACCGCCAAAGGATTTGTGTTGCGCGTATTCACGCCTTTAATCCTGAAGGTACCTTTCAGTCGGCATTCCGCCCTGCGACCATCTTCAAATGCCACTGTGTACCAACTTCCGGTTGATCTGATTACGATACCCTTCATGCAACAAAATTAGGCTTATTCATCTGTTTTTCACCTTGCACAACTAATATCATAAACTTACTTTAGATGTTGTAATGAAGCAGCTTTTCAATCGGTTCATAGATTACTTTGTATTTGAACCTTACAAATCCGATCCTGAACGCTACCGTAGATCCCGGTTTGCAATTATTGCAATCTGGTTTTTCAATCTCGTAGATATAGGTTCAATTGCATTCTCTCCCGCATTTCAGGATAGTTATTATCATGTAATACCGAATGCTTCGCTTTTTGTAATTAAGCTGATCATGTTATTCCTCTTCCGGAAAAACGGATCACTTGCCATGTTCGCTCATGGGATAGCACTTCTGAATGCCTTTATCCTTTTCTCCGCAACAATCCAAACGGGTGGCATATTCGATCCGAATTTATCGTGGCTGGTTATTTCTCCGATCATTGCGCTGATCATAAGCTCTGTTCGTGTAGCCGTGTTCTGGTTATGCTTCAGTGTAGTACAGATATTTCTCACCTATTACAACAACAAATATCTGTGGATTGATTTGCAAGGTCCGGAGTTATTGAAAGATCCATTCTACTATCTCATCGCACAATTGGGAGGATTAGTCATCGTCAGTTTGCTTGTTATTCGCAACGAGCGTATTCGTCTATTACTGTTGGGTGAACTTCAGAAAAAATCATCAGAAATTGAAATCAAGAACAGGGAAATTACAGACAGTATAACTTATGCTGAACGGATTCAGAAAGCCATACTTCCTTCTCATGCCGTAATTGAACACTATCTCGGAAATTCATTCGTATTGTATCTACCGAAAGACATTGTGAGTGGTGATTTTTATTGGGTAGAGCACAAAGACAATACGAGCTACTTTGCGGTTTGCGATTGTACCGGTCACGGTGTACCGGGAGCAATGATGAGTGTAATCGGACAAAATGCATTGAATCGTGTTCTCAATGAATTCGGTCTGACTGTGCCCGGGCAAATGCTGGATAAGCTGAGTGTTCTGATTGAAGAATCATTTGCCAAAAGCGGAGCTGAAGTCAGAGACGGAATGGACATCGCGCTTTGTTGTCTGAACCGCAAGGAGAATTCGCTTTCTTACGCAGGAGCAAATAATTCTCTTTACCTCGTTCAGCAAGGTGCACTGCTTGAAATCAAAGCAAACAAACAGCCTATCGGTCGATTCGAATCACGTGTACCGTTCACAACACACAAAGTGATTGTAAATAGCGGTGATCAGATATTTCTGTTCACCGACGGAATAGCAGACCAGTTCGGCGGACCTAACGGAAAGAAGTTTAAGTATAAACGAGTGAAGGAGCTGCTTTTAAAAACAACGCTGCATAAACCAGGTGAACAAAAGAACACTATTCTGGAAGCCTTCTACAATTGGAAGAAAGAGCTGGAACAGGTGGACGATGTTTGTGTAATGGGTGTGAAAATCTGAACTTTTGTTACAAAACAACGAATAGCTTCAGTTTTATGTACTTTCGTAAGGAATTCAACGTTATTTCAAAGTGTCAATCGTAGTAGAACATATCAGCAAAGTTTACGGTCAGCAACGGGCGTTGGATAACGTTTCGTTCGAAGTTAAGACCGGTGAAATCGTTGGTTTTCTGGGGCCTAACGGAGCAGGGAAATCAACTATGATGAAAATCCTCACCTGCTTCATACCGCCTTCGAACGGAAAAGCAACAGTGAACGGATTTGACGTAATGGAACAATCCATTGACGTACGCAGAAGCGTTGGATATCTTCCCGAACACAATCCGCTGTACCTGGATATGTACGTTAAGGAATATCTTGAATTCATTGGCGGACTTCACAAAGTTTCCAAATTGCGTTCACGCGTTGAGGAAATGATCGAGATAACAGGATTAACGGTTGAGCAACACAAACAGATCGGGGCGCTTTCCAAAGGTTACCGCCAACGTGTTGGACTTGCTCAGGCATTGATTCACGATCCGGCTGTTTTGATACTTGATGAACCTACAACGGGACTTGATCCGAACCAGCTTGCTGAAATACGCGAGTTGATCCGCCGTATAGGAAAACAGAAAACGGTAATGCTGTCAACGCACATCATGCAGGAAGTTGAAATTCTCTGCGATCGTGTGATCATCATCAACAAAGGAAATATTGTCACCGACAAAGAAACGCAGGTTCTGCAGCAAGGTGATCAGAGCAAGATCGTGATCATTGCAGAATTCGATAAAGCAGTTTCGAAATCACAATTGCTGAAAATTGCCGGTGTTGAAGACGCTGCGAATATCAATGGCAATACATGGCAGATTGTTACAGGTCCACAAACCGATGTACGTTCAGATGTATTCAAATTCGCTGTAGAGAACGGATTATCCGTGCTTGGAATGCAGCGCGAAGAACGCAAGCTCGAAGACGTGTTCAAAGAGTTGACCGGAAAGAAACAGTAGAACGTTCGCAGATCACCGTTCGCAGTTCACTGTTGAGAGCTAGTGGTTAGCGCAGTACGTTTACGTGTCTGATTTCTTTCTGCATTCTCGGATCTCCGCACTCAACACGATACTGCACTTTTACAACGTAAGTATCCTGTTGCACCAAAGTTCCTTTGTATCGTCCGTCCCATCCGAGATTGATATCATCAGAAGTGAACAGCAATGCTCCCCAACGATCATATATCTGCATGTGGAATTCAACGATTGAAGTTCCTACAGCGTAGAACACGTCATTCCTGTTGTTACCATTTGGCGTGAATGTATTCGGCATGTAAAGAACACCGCCGCCCAATTCTCCGGTAACATCGATCGTATCTGTCAAGTTGCAGTTAGAAGCATTAATTACATCAACGTAATATGTGCCCGCCTCTGAAACCATTATTGTCTGTGAAGTTGCTCCTGTATTCCAAACGTACTGAGAACCCGGATTGCCTGCATCCAGTGTAATTCCGTTCTGCAGATTACAGAGTGAAATCGAACTTCCCAATTCTACATTGGCAAGGTATCCCACAATAATGGTATCCGACAAAATACAGTTACCTACAGAAGCAACTACCCAATAAGTTCCTGCTGTATCCGCTGTAAAAGTCATACCGGTAGAACCATCTGACCAAGTGTATGTTACATTCGGATCCGTACCGCTGAGATCAAGAGTTGCATCCGGACACACCAATGTGTCTGCACCGAGATTCGGCTGCTGTAATGTTACAACGGTTACGTCAATCGAATCGCGGAAAGTACAATTACCTGAAGTTACATCAACCCAATACAAACCGGTTGTTGTTACTGTTACTGTTTGCGTCGTTGCACCTGTACTCCAATTGTACGTTGACCCCGGGTTTCCTGCATCAAGCAGTACCTGTTGACCTGCGCATACTGTCGTATCACTTCCGATGTTCGGCGGAGCAAATCCGGAAATAACCATTGTATCCGTTGCAGTACAAACACCATTATCCACAATTACCCAATAGGTATTTACAGTTGTCGCAGTGATTGTAGCTGACGTTGCACCGGTACTCCATAGGTACGTGCAGCCCGCTGTTGTGGCATCCAACGTTACGTTTACAATACCGCAAATCGTTGTATCATTTCCAAGATTTATTACAGGCTGTGGTAATACAACAATCTGGAGATATGTTGTGTCTGCAACATTACAACTTGCGGAATCCACTGCAATCAACATCACATTGTAGGTGCCCGGTGCGGGCCATGTGTGTGTAGGAGCTGTGTTCGTATCAATTTGAGAACCGTCATCAAAATCCCACAGATACTGATAACCGTTACTGCTGTTGGTAAATGTGATGCTTTGTCCCTCACAAATTGTATCGTTTGGTGCAGCTTGAGCAATGGCAGTAACGCCTGCCGTTTGCATATCGATCTTCACAACAAACATATCCCATCCCGGAGCATTTACGTTGTCTTTCCATGCCCATGCAGGTGTAGGAGCACCGCCACCACCAATACAGATTCCCTGGTAAATTCGGCCGCTTGGATCGAAACGACTTGTTCCGCCATCAACGTGCCAGCCATAGTAAAATGATCCGAACTGAAGTGATAGTGCATCTTTACTCAGCACAATGAAATAGCACGAACCGCCACCTGCCGATGCCTGAGACGGATACAATGAAGTGTATAAACCGTTTGTTGGATAAGTAGATCCTGAGTTGAATCCTGAGCAATAAATATTTTCACATGAGTCAATCATGAATGCTTCAGGTTCGAGATAACCCGCAGCTCCGCCACCGAAAACCGTTGCGTAATTCAAAGCGAAAAACATCGGATCGAATTTGGCCACAAAGTTTCCTGAACCCGGATTGCTGTATACACCCGGTGTTACTGGCATATTTCCTGTTGAACATCCGAACACATAAGGATTCCCTGATCCGTCCATGTCCATGAAATAACAAATTTCATTCTGTGCAGTTCCGAAATACGTGGATGCCATTACAGCACTTCCCGCAGCATTGAAATGCGTCAGAAATCCGTCACTTGTTCCGCCGTTGTACGAATTGTCATAACACGCTACTGATGTCGGAAAGTCGTTACTGGTAGTTACACCAACAGTGAAACATTCACCGGCCGCATTTACCCGCAACGCGTAACAACCATCAGCAGCACTGCCGCCGAGATATGTACTCCATGCTAATGTTGCACAATTCGGCGTCAAGCGGAATACAACGCCATCCCAAGTTCCACCCAACGTTGCATCATAAGCGCCAACACTGGTTGGAAAGTTTGATGACTCCGTGAAACTCGCTACCCACGCATTGCCGGCTCCGTCAACAACTATTTCTCCACGCATTCCGTCGTGACCGTTCATGTTCCAAGGCATGCCCCAACCACCACCATCGTTAGCGTTACCACCAACGTAAGTAGAACCGATCAATGCGCCTCCTGTATTGCTCAAATGCGTTACAACAATATCGTCATCTGCGCCGGATGTTCCATTGTGCGTTGCATCGAAACAACCAACAGAAGTCGGATAGTTTGTTGAACCTGTTGCACCAAGAACATAAAGTTCACCGTTCGATACCGCGAATAATGAATTCGGAATCTCACGACCTGAACCACCAATGTATGTTGACCATAGTAATGTTGATCCGTTCGGATCAAGTTTGGCAACGGCAATATCCACGTTACCGCCGAATGCGGTTTGATAAGAACCCGGCTGCGTAGGATATCCTGCGTTAAAACATTCTCCTCCGGTATAAATATTACCTGCAGGATCATATGTTGCGCAATGTCCGTAGGTTGTTGTTGATGCCGGGGCGCCGGAATATGTTGCGGCCACGAGAACTGGATCTATTACCAGTTTGTAATTCTGATTGTATCCGTTCGGAAAACGGAACGTTACTGTTTTTCCGTCAGCCTCCAAATGATATTCGCATGCAACAGGAATTTTACTGTTGCCGATTTCCTGGTAAGAATATGGCACCTGCTCAACTATATCACCTGTTGAAAGATGAATGATGAGCATATTATTTTGTACTGCAATTCCATTAGTGTGATCAAAACGCATGCGAATCACGGACGGATCAGTAAAAGGCGCAACAATGAAATCGTACTTGAAAGTGTTATTCACGCTATAAGCGGAAAGATTGATTCCTGAGTACAAGCCGGTATAAAAAACTTCACTGTAAGAAGGAACATCTGAAGCCCATCGTGAAGGATCATTTCCTTTGAAATAATTTGTGAGATATGGTCGCTTTCCGTCAGCGGAAATCAGTGCGTCATTACGGCAACCATCAAAATGAACACGAAAAGCATGAAGGTCAACCATTCCTGTTTTACGCGTGTCGCCATTCATGTCCTGATGTGAATTCTCATGAATCTGTTCGAGCTGCTGCGGATTGTATTTCACGTAAGTGAAACAGTTCTTCTCCATGAACATGGTTATGCCACTGCCCAATCCAACCTTGTACTTCACACGGTCGGGATATTGAGTGCGATTCTCTTCAAAGTCAATTGAGCCTTGTGCGTAAACACCGCTCAACGATAAACAAAGAAGAATCAACAGAAGCGTTGCTCTTTTATTCATATCGCCATTCTATAACATGTTATCCAAAAACGCGAAACGTGTTTGCCTGAGTTTCAGTTATTTGGATCACATAAATTTAAGTCAAAAATAGGCAGATCAGCAAGTAACAAGCAAATAAAATGGGCGGAAATCTTTCACGTTCAACAGGTCGTTGAAAACTGTTGATTTTAGGGGTGGTTGAAAAAGTGTACTTTAGCGCCCGTCGCGAATTAGCGGCATTCATTGAAAAAACAACTAAAAACACCGAATATGTCTTACCTATTCACATCAGAATCTGTTTCTGAAGGACACCCGGACAAGGTTGCCGATCAGATTTCAGATGCATTAATTGATAATTTTCTTGCTTACGATGCATCATCGAAAGTAGCGTGCGAAACACTCGTTACAACAGGACAAGTTGTACTTGCCGGCGAAGTGAAATCAAAAGCATATTTGGATGTACAGGAAATTGCTCGCGAAGTGATCCGTAAAATCGGATACACAAAAGCGGAATATATGTTCGAAGCAAATTCATGCGGTGTGTTCTCTGCAATCCACGAGCAATCTGCAGACATCAATCAAGGTGTTGAGCGTAAGAAGCCTGAAGAGCAAGGCGCGGGAGATCAGGGAATGATGTTCGGTTACGCAAACCGCGATACCGATAATTTGATGCCGCTTCCATTAGAGCTTTCGCATCTTCTCCTTCGTGAATTGGCTGAAATCCGCCGCGAAGGAAAGCAAATGAAATATCTCCGTCCTGACTCCAAGAGCCAGGTTACAATTGAATACAATGACAATCATCAACCGATCCGCATTGACACGATTGTAATTTCAACTCAGCATGATGATTTCGCGGCTGAGAAGAAAATGCAGGAGCAGATCACGAAAGACGTGAAAGAAATTCTCGTTCCCCGTGTAATGAAAAAACTTCCGAAGCGTGTTCAGAAACTTTTCAATGACAAGATCACTTACCACGTGAATCCTACAGGAAAGTTTGTGATCGGCGGACCGCATGGTGATACAGGTCTTACAGGTCGTAAGATCATCGTTGATACTTACGGTGGTAAAGGCGCTCACGGAGGCGGTGCATTCTCAGGAAAAGATCCTTCGAAAGTTGACCGTTCTGCAGCGTACGCAACACGTCATATCGCGAAGCATCTTGTTGCTGCAGGTGTTTGTGATGAAGCGCTTGTACAGGTTGCCTATGCAATCGGCGTTGCACAACCGGTTGGTCTTTATGTGAACACTTACGGCACATCGAAAGTGAACATGACAGACGGAGAAATTGCGAATGTGATTTCGAAAATTCCGGCGTTCGACATGCGTCCGTATTTCATTGAGAAACGTTTCAAACTCCGCACTCCGATTTACAGCGAAACAGCTGCATACGGACACATGGGTCGTGAATCAAAAGTTGTAGAGAAGATCTTCAACAAAGGAAAGCACAACGAGAAGAAAGTTAAAGTGAAACTTTTCCCTTGGGAAGAACTCAATGCGGTGAAAGACTTGAAGAAGGCTTTCGGCATTAAGTAATTTCATTACACATTTTGTAA
>JBJOKQ010000018.1:0-28919 GCA_046046005.1 Bacteroidota bacterium
CTCGGGCACGATCCGCATGATAACCCCTTTTCCGGTAATTGCGATAACTACCGGCACATGCTCTCCACAGAAGTCAGTTAACTCCTGGAGAGAATTAAAATCAGCAGAGACCTTTTCTGTGATCACTTTACTTCCTGAGCGTTTCAGAAGCACGCAGCGCCAAGTAATGCCCCCCGAAGTGAGATACATCTCCACTCCGGCAATACGCGACACTCGCAGATAATTACTCAGGAAACTCATTGTCTAATAAATTACGGTTGGTTTTATCAATACACTCAGTTTTGATTTCGACTTCGATTTGCTTCTGGTTCCGAAAAAGTATTTCAACACCGGAATACGCGAAAGAAATGGAGTTCCTTTCCCACTCTCATTGGAGTTTTCTTCTTCCAATCCGCCGAGAAGAATCATCTCCTGGTTTTTCACACGCACCACGCTTTGAAAACTGCGTTGTGTGGTTCCGAAAGGACCATCATCGGTTACGCGATTGGTAAATGTAGATTGCTTCACGGTGATGTTCAGTGTTACTTGTTCATCTCCGGAAACCATTGGTGTGATCGATAAAGAGAAGTCAGCGTTCAGCGGTTTGTACGTATTCGTAATCTGAGTCTGCGGATTCTGCGTTCCGATGATATTTGTGGTACGCTCCAGATAATATTCCGTGCGACCAATACTCATTGTCGCTTCTGATCCGTTCAGTGTTGCAAGTTTCGGCGTGGAGCGAATCTTCAATTTACCGTTATCTTCCAATGCGGTGAGACGCACATAGAAGTCCGGCGTTACAAATCCCAGGTTCAGAAAACCGAATCCGTTTAATCCGGCGATCAGATTATTGATGGCGTCAGCATTCAGTGTTACGTCTGTTCCCGGTGTAATGGTTCCCGCGTTCGCAGGTGCATTCCCCAGTCCGGCATGTATTCCGGTGGCCACACTATGTGTTTTGCTGATATCAAGAATGATGACTTCAATCAAAACCATAGGCACGATCTGATCAATCTGCGCAAGAAAGTTCTCAATCTCCATCACACGTGGTTCGGAGCCGCTGAGAATAATTCCGTTCAGATCCGGAAAGGCTTTGACGTCAACACCCTTTTTCATTTCCGCAGGTATGTAATCCGGAACTTTGTCCGCTGTTCTGAATTTCAAACGGTAAAGCCGTGTAACACGTAAACCTTCAATGGTTCCATCTCCGATAAAGTACACGCTGTCTTTCTGACGGAAAGTGTATTCGGTATTACGCAAAACGTTATTGAGAAATCCTTCATACGTTGCATCTTTTACACTCAATGTTGCATTTCCTTTCAGTTCCGTGTAGAGGTAATACTGCTTACCGAGTTGCTCCGAAACGGAATACACCAAGTCACCGATTGGCGCTGCCGTTGCATCAAGAGTGATCAATCCATTATTAATGGTTAATGCTGTTCCTTGAGGCAATCCTGATTTCGGTTTTGATTTGTCTGTTGCAGCTGAGTTGCCGCTGGTTGCTTTTTCTTTGGCTTCAATAATGAAGAAACTGCTGTCGGGCTGCGTTACTTTCAGATCGTTCGCAAAACCTAATTTATTCAATGCCGCATCCAGAGGCTGATCCTGAATGAAGCACGTAATCATCTTACCGGCAAGTTCCGGAGCGAATACAACGTTGTAGCCTGTCTTCCGTGTAAGTTCCCGTGAAACGAGATACAAGCTATCGTTTTTGAGATCCAGATTTACATGTTTGTTCGCCGCATTCCATTGGATAGATGGAAGTCTTGGTGAATAAGGTACAACAACCGGAGGTGGTGCTTTGTACTGGGAAAACACCATGATGTTGCCAATAAACGTGATGTCAAGATCATAACGTTTGCAGAGAAACAGATACACGTTGGTAACGGTAACGTCCGTAAAGTTGTCGTAAATCTTCTTATCCAATCCCGGCTCCACACTTACATTCAGATTATTGGTTATTGCTACCGCTCGAATGAATTCATGCAAAGGCACACCGTTAACTGAAAGTTCCACCTTGTTGTTCAGTCCGGGTACGGTAGCACTGAGTGCGGTGAGTTTACTTTCCAGCTCCTTGAAACGCGGATGCTCATCCTGCGGTGCAGTGGACAACAGTACAGGAACAACAATTGCCAATAGCAGCACCAGCGAAATGCGCAAAAGTTGTTTGATCTTCATCGGTATTTTTCTGCGCATGGTCAATGACTTGATTGGGATAAGATAGAATACACTTCATCAGGACTTGTTAATCCGGAACGCAGCAAGTGCATGGCACTGTCTTGTAATGTGCTGATGCCTTTCTCTTCAAAAAGATCGTTCAATACCTGAACTTGCGTGCGAATGGCTTCTGAAAATTCTACATCAATCGGTACAACTTCATAAATCGCTTTGCGTCCTTTGTAACCGGTATGATAACACTGATCGCAGCCCTTGCCAACGAAAACATACTCCAATATTGATGCATCAAATCCTGAAGGAAAGTATTCCTGTTTGACAGCCATTTTGACTTTGCACTGCGGACAAAGTAACCGAACCAGTCGCTGAGCAACTGAAGTGTTCAATGTATTTGCAATCAGGAACGAAGGCACGCCCATATCTTGCAATCGCGAAATGGTTCCCCAAGCAGAATTGGTATGAATAGTGGAAAGGACTAAATGACCTGTCAGCGCTGCACGCACAGCCATTTGTGCGGTTTCTCCATCGCGAATTTCCCCGAGCATGATAATGTCCGGATCCTGACGAAGGAAAGTCCGCAACGCTCCTGAGAATGTCAATCCAATACTTTCTTTCAGTTGCACCTGATTGATTCCCTCCAATGTGTACTCCACAGGATCTTCAACGGTAAGAATGTTGGTTCCTTCTTTATTGAGCAACTTCAGAGTTGCATACAGCGTTGTGGTTTTCCCTGATCCGGTTGGTCCGCTGATCAGCAGGATACCATGAGGCTTGCGTATGCCTTCTGAATAATCCTGCAATTGCTTCTCTGAAAAACCTAAAGTTCGTATGTCGATATTGGAAGCATCGTTATTGAGAAGTCGCAGTACCACTTTCTCTCCATGTAAAGTAGGAAGTACTGAAACACGAATGTCAATTCTTAAACCCTCGTGATTAAAGAAGATGCGTCCATCCTGAGGCAATCGTTTTTCAGCAATGTCAAGATTAGCTCTGATTTTGATTTTGTTGATCAATGAAGGATAATCAGCAGCGTCAATAGTGTAACGCTCGGCTAAGAGTCCGTCTATACGCATACGCACTCTTGATTTCAACTCGTACGATTCTATATGTATATCAGAACTGCGGAGACGTTGCGCTTCATTAATGAGTCGCACGAGAAAATCAGAATCGTTCGAAGCAGTAAAAGTTACTGCTGAAGTTGTTTTATTCTCTGTAGTTGCAGCACTGTTCTGTTTATACAATCTACTGAGTTCAGCGTTTACGACTTCAGCACTGGCTTGTTCCAATACTATAGGTGTTCCGGTAACGGCTTCCAGCTCGTCCTGCAGGTCATCGCGCCAGTAATGGACATCCACAACAATAACTGTTGAATCATGCCGCTGTTCTTTTGGTACTGCATGATAAAACCAAGCCTGGTCGCCTGTCAATATCTGGTGAAGCGATTTCGTTACCATCAGTACAGGTAATTATTGAGAATCATGTTAAGGAAGTCGGAACTCAATCGAAATGAACCGTCGCTGATCAATTCATACAAACAGAACAGCACCAAGGTAATTCCCAGCATTCCCGCCAACGGAATCAGTCGCTTTGCATCAGGACGAAACAGATTAAGTATACCGTAAACAACCAAAGCTGCAGCGGATCCTGAAATGAAAAACAGCAAATAATTGAAAGGCGCAAACACCGGAGCAAGCAGCAGCAAAAGAAGCAAGTCACCACGACCGATATACACATCATCAAGGCGTACCCATGAACGTGCTTTCAATGAAAACCAAATAGTCATGGCTATATACAAACCTAAAAGAAGTATCATATTTACTGCAGCGTTGTAACCGATTACCGACCAATCGCTTTGAACCCATTGCGTGACTGTCAATGAAACACAAATCACGGGCAGCAGCCATACACTGATGCTGCGCGAGCGGAAATCCTGTGCTGCCATAACACCGGTCAGCAAAATGGAGACAATATGTGCAGCCACGTACATCAGTCGGGAGTTACTTCCTTTAAATTTTTCTTCTGATCAATTTCCCACACGTTGATCTGACCGTCATTGTCAAAATCAGTTACAGCTGTTGCCGTGGCCTTAAACGACGATTTAGATCCGGAAACTTCGTAAGTGTATTGGGCCTCTTCAGGATTATCCAACTCAAACCCCACTTCTTTCAGATTGCTGCTGTATTCGGAGTGTTCCATGAACCATGATTTCTGCAAACTGTGTATGTAAGTGAGGTTCTGTTTTGCTTCAGTGCTTCTCGTTTTACTGATTAATGGCATGAGATTAGGCAGGGCAATCAGTAAAAGAATACCGATGATCGCGAGTACCACCAGAAGTTCTGTAAGTGTAAATGCGGGCAGTCGTTTGCCGGGTAACAATAACTTGCGCTCCATAATTTGCTAATGTTTTGTTAATCTGGCATCGAGTTCAAAGTTGTTGGCATTGGCAAAAGTGTTCAGGTAAAGGAGAAACTCTGATCTTCTGCGTGCCGCAACTTTATATTTTGAACCATTATTCAGAGTTACTTGCCCGCAACGCCCGTCGATGTACTCTGCAAGCTCACGTACATTTATCGCAACGGAACGATCAATTCTGAAAAACAGATAAGGATTCAACTTTTCTATGACTTTCCCGATATTCTGACAAACCACCAAAGAACCTTTAGATTTTCTATGAATGATGGTGTAAGACCCCGAAGCTTCAAGAAATTCTATTTCCTGATGATAGATAATGTGTTCATCACGGTGATCAACAATTCGTGTGAACTCAACACTGCGTGCATTATTCTCTACCGGAATAAGTCGGTACACTTTGGCTCGCCATTTACGGCTTGATACAGGTTTGTTTTCCATTTACAGTCAATAAAAAACCCGGGAGCCAAGAATGAAGCCCGATACAAGTCAATAACTGACCTGTATCAGAGTTCACCCAAGGGTCCCGGGTGGTTAACGCTGACAAACATTTTACACTTCGCGACTGATTCAGCCAGGGGGCAGGAGACTGAAATGTCCGTTCGCGATTAATGTTCTAACGAACATATTAAAACAACACGCTCATTGCAAAACAAACTTTGTAAGCGTGTACAAATTATACGCATGTGTTAACATGTCCAAACACTTTCATGCTGCCTTCTGTACAGTGTTCACGCTCACAAAGTATTCCGGTTTTTATAACGCATCCATTGTAATTTTAGTACACATCAATGAAAAAGATAAACTATACTTTATTCGGGTTGATCATAGGTCTTTTCGCATTAAACGGTTTCCACAAACCGACATCGAGCAGAATCACTATAAATACAGCTGATTCTTTGGTAAGAACATGGGGAATTGATACTAAGAAGAATAAACGTATTCAAAACGATGTTACGTATTACTGGTTTCAGAATAATCTGGTTCATCATACAGACGGAGGTTATACCGGAAAGTTGCTGCACGGATCGTATCAATCTGTATACCCTGACGGACAACTAAAAATACAGGGCACATTTCACTACGGAGTGAAGGAAGGAGAATGGAAGCACTGGTTGCCGGATGGACGAATCAAAGAGACGTTGCAATATTCCAACGGAAAACTTCATGGCAAATACGAACTGTTTTCTTATTCACCCGACACGTGCTATGTTCGTAAATACAAACACGGCAAAGAAATCGTAATAAAACGTAATCACATTTCCAATGCCGACACATCAGCCATTCATCAACTTGATAAAAAAAGAAATAGTCAACCAACAAGTGATAGCACCAAGTCTCATAGAATAAAAAAACACTCCGCCAACAAGGATACGGTAGCGGATTCCATTTCCCGTAAAAAGAAATCAAAAGTGCGGGACGATAAGACATCATCTTCGCGCAAAACAAAGTCCGCAGGTAAACGGAAATCGATCGACTCGGTGCAAACTAAATAACACATCCATACAGAAAACATGCTGAACGCAAAAGTGCAGGGAGGAGCATTATTCTACGCAATTGCAATCAGCGTGGTTATTGCGATGGCTGTAACCTCACTTTTATTGTGTTCGGATTTAAACTCGCGTTTATTACTTCGCGACAAAATTTCATTTTGCGTTATTAATAATGCAGAATCAGGCGTGGTGGCTGCGCTGGATTACCCTGAACATGGCGAGTATTTTAATGATCTGTTCGCAATGCATAAAGATTCAGTACACGTAATATTAAAACCCTGGGGTGTATACGACCTCTGCATAGCAGAAGCCGGGACGGGCGATTTCAAAGCCGTTAAATGCGCAGTGATTGGAAATAAATGTGACATTCAAGAAGATTACGCAATTTGGCTCGCCGATAGGGACCATCCGCTGCACGTTTGCGGGAATACCCGAATTTCCGGTAACGCATTTCTGCCAAGTAGCGGAATAGAACGTGCTTATATTGAAGGTTCGTCCTATACAGGTAGCCAACTTGTATATGGAAATGTATTTCCTTCATCGCGCAATTTTGAATCAATTGCTGATAAAATGAAAAATCGGCTGGAGTATATAATTCATCCGGCTTCAGAAGATTCTATCGTTACTGAATATTATCCCGAACCGTTTGATACAATCGTCGGTAATTTCAGCAAGATCTGTATTGCATTTAATCTATCGCGTCCATTGAATCTTAAAAACGTCGTATTACACGACAACATTAAAATTATCTCCAACAATCGAATAACTATCGATCAATGTAACCTCAAGAACGTACAAATTATCGCACCGGAAATTATTGTACGCCCGGGTACTTATACAGGAGTACAGTTCGTCGCCACAGATTCACTGGTAATTGATTCCGCCGTATCTATTGGGTATCCGTCTGCGCTTGTCCTTGTATCAACAAAGAGCAGCAAAACAACTACATCCATCACATTAAAGCGTAACGTTAACTTCACCGGTGACATCATAGCATTCCGGGAACAATCAGACTACCGAAAGCAAACGCACATTTCAATTGAATCCGAAGTCATACTTTACGGGCGAATATTCTCATCTAATACAGTTGATCATAAAGGCAAACTGTGCGGCTCCTTAACCTGCTCTTCACTTTCTCTGAAGACTTCTTCAGCACAATACAGCAATCATCTGTTGAATGCGATTATCGATAATACTTCCATGAGCAGATCGTATGTTTCTTCTTGCTTTTTTAATAACCAATCAGGGAAACGGGGAATTGCAACATGGCTGAATTGAACCGCTATCGAAAGCTCAAAGTCAAAGGTTTTGTTCTTATTGAATCGGTCTTTGCTATGATCATTATTATGGTCTGTTTCGGTATCGCGATGAACACAGTAAATAATCTGATTACATCCGCTACAACAGATACCCGAACCGAAGCGAGAATTGCTGTACATGAGTTGATCGCAGATTCCGACCAAACTAAAAGTTACACGGACACCACGAGACAATTTGAATCCTTTTCGATTATACGAACAACGAGAAATTTAGATCAAACTGTAAACACATTTACCATCCGTTTTGAAGTTCGTGATCGCAATGACAAACTACTCGACATGTACTACATCATCAGACCCAAAGGCAATGAAGACTAAAGGATTCACTCTACTCGAACTGCTCGCGGGAATGACTGCAACATCTATCGTAATCGGAACAGCATTCACGGCATTGCATATTTCCCAAGCGATATACAATCGCATGCAATCGTCATTTCAAACGGGCGCAGATATGTCTATGATGCACGCACAACTGTCGCGCGACATCTTACGTACAGATACGTGTGTACTCAATGAAGATGGCGGTGTAACACTTTATAACACAGACGCAGAAGCGATACGATATATACCGTACAACGGAAAAACGATCCGCATTTTCAGAAATCTAACCGATACGATTCCCGTGTCGATAACGTATACACGAGGTTCATCTTCTGCCGATTGTTTATTGGCGCAGATCCGGGTTGACAAACACGTCTATCGTTTACCACTTCAGCTTAATAAAAATGAACCCGAACTATCACATAGTATAAATCAATGGCGCGAACGCTGTTTAGAACATTGAGCATAACATGATAGATCTCAAAACATATCAGGCTGAAGAAAGCAAAACCGCAGTTTCTCAACCGTTCGATTTTCTGAACAAGGACATTACGCTGTTCAGTTCAAGTCAGCTTTCTGACAAAGTGAAAGAGAAGTTCTACGGAGAGCTCGGTGTACTTCTCGGCGCCGGATTGGATATTCGCAGTGCACTGGAACTGATGATTACAGAAGTTACCAAAAGCAAGGAAAAAAACGTTCTGCAAAACATTCTTGAAGCTGTAATTTCAGGCTCCACATTACCGGATGCAATATTAAAAACAGAAGTATTCTCTCCATACGAATACTACAGTTTGAAAATCGGAGAAGAAAGCGGTCGAATGAAAGATGTTCTTCTGGATCTGAATAAATATTATTCGAAGAAGATAAAGCAAAAGCGTAAAGTAAGGAGCGCATTGTCTTACCCCGTCATAGTTATGCTTGTCGCTTTCGGTGCCGTGTTCTTCATGTTACGCTTCGTAGTGCCGATGTTTGCAGACATGTTACAGCGTTTCGGTTCCGATCTTCCTCCTCTTACAAAAGCAATAATATCTGCGTCTGATTGGTTATCGCAATATGGACTGTTCATTTTACTCGTGATCATCGGAATAGCTGCGTTCGTTTACGCAAACCGTCGCCAACTGTGGTTCAGGAAATTTACTTCTGCATCGATTCTGAAACTTCCTTTAATTGGTCCTGCAGTACAGAAAGTATATATCGAACGCCTGTCACATTCCATGCAGCTCATGCTGAGTGCAAAAACGGGACTACTTAAATCTCTTGAACTTTGTTCGAAGATGATAGGTTACTATCCGATTGAATCATCGCTGGATATCGTTCAAAAGAAAATCATGCAGGGAGAATCTTTATACGCAAGTCTTTCTTCTTTTCCGGTTTATCCGCAAAGAATGATTGCGTTAGTACGCGTTGGAGAAGAAGTAAACCGATTGGATGAAATGTTCCGTAAAATATCCGAACAACTTTCAGAAGAAATAGAACACGACACCTCTGTTCTCAGCAGCATTATTGAGCCAATCATGATCCTGTTTCTGGGCATCATGGTTGCCGTAATTCTTATAGCAATGTATCTGCCGATGTTCCGGATTGGATCTGCATTCGAATAATAATCGACTTCATTCTATTTTAACATCGCACTCTCCAATACATTTTCCAATTGTTTCAGGAATACCAGTTCATCAGGATTCACATTTTCCGCGGCAGAACGTAAATTACATTCCTTCAATAATCGCGTAACACACCATTCCCGCTGTGGACGTGTTTTGTGTTCAAGGTAATTTCTGAGGTTATTCTGAAACACGCGGCTCAGAACTTCGAACTCATTCGTTCTTGAATCGGATGTACGTAACTCTAATGGACCATATAGTAAAGTGTCAATATCCAATAAAGCGAAGCCTTTGAGTTTTCGTTCAGAATCAGTGCTTCTGTTGTGGGTAGCGCGTCGAACCATATTCTGTTAAATTTCAAATTAACTTACTAGTTATCGCAACTGCAAATCGTCTGGGGATGAACGGTTCGAAACAGTTACGGTTAAACAGAGGGCCCTCGCTGAATTTCAGCTTTTAAACTTGATGCAAAGATCGTGCACTTTTGCAAAATATTAAAATGTAAGTTCTTGCATTTGGTATTTGCGATGTCAAGCACAGATATGAACACTTTTATTTAATCAAAATAACAGTTCGGACACGTTCATGAACAATTCGCAGTTATTCGACGATGCCTGATAATTTGTCGGCGCGATTATTTATTAAGCCATGTATTTTTGATACTCTTTCACTTTCCATTAATCATCGAACATATTTCGTCGGCAGACTCATTGACATTTGCCGAGCTGCCATCATGGAACATGATTATTGCTTTTCCGATTCCGTGTTCTTCATTAATTGGGAGGATATCTGCAATTAAGTCGCTGTCTAATGCAATACGGCGATCAAGATCTATTGTTGTATACGCCGAGGCGCATAGTGTTACGTAAATCGGGCTTGTCATGAAATTGGGAAAAATCTATGGTGTTAAAATTAATGTTGTTTGAAAAGTCTCGACAAATTCAGACAGAGTCGATGATAGTTCAGGTTATTTTGAAAAATAATATTAATGCGGTTGTTAAAATTAATTACTCAATTCTAATCGACGTTAAATTATAGCTACTGAATTTGAAGGCAAAAATAGCTTTCAATAGAAACAAGATTAAAAGCGAAAAAAAAACAAGTAATACTTACTACACGAAACGGGCATTAACGGGCGTTTTTGGCCGTTAACGGGCGTAATTTTCCCGAGAATTCTGCCCAATTATTCGGAAATGTATCTGCACTAAAGTCACTTTCCAAAGATATACGACGATCAAGGTTAACCATGGGATGTACATTGGAAGATAGCGTAATGAAAGTCGGGTATATAGTTCGATTTACTGAAAATCGATAAAATGAAACTAAATAATACTCCAGAAGTTCCGGCAATTTCTGATCGAGCTGGCGATTGATCAAGTTATTTTTGAAAATAATTCATTCGCTAAGTATTTATGGATTATCCGTTTACAAACGGCTAAGTTTTAGAGAATCACTAAATTTAAAGCGACTCGCTGACCAATTGATGCAAGGGGTCAATATTTCGCATGAAAATTTCTATGGCCGGTAATTGTATTTATGAATGTACAATTCCTAATCAAAAGTTATTTTTAATCTTAACTTTTCTAACATTCGCTGAGATATTAATTGCCAGAAATGAATATCAAAGTACTGTTGATCTCAATGTACGAAGTGAACCTTCGGCCAACTCGCCATCAATAGCTGTTGTAAAGAAGGGTGACCATCTCACAGTGCTAGATTCAACAAGTTCATTTTGGTATAAAGTGGCCTACAATGGAGATACCGGATATGCTGCGAAGAAGTACCTGACCCATTTAGAAGAAACCCCAGCAACAAACCGAACCGCTCCGAAAAACGTTAAGAAGACAGACAAACTGAATGTAGATGGCATAAAGATCGGCATACTCGTTTGTTCAGGAATTGCTTTGTTGATTTTTACTTGGGCTGCATCGCGAATCGGAAAGTCAAAGAAGAAACTCGGACAAGCGACTCCTGCAAGTCACACTAACTCAGTACCGGCACCTCAATCGGCACTCGAGAACAATTCTATTGTCGGCAGTTCAAATGGTAAACTAGTCAACGAAACTTTTCCAGTCAAACCAAATCAACATTCCCCATACACTCTATCGCCTGAATCCAAATCGCGATCAGTAAAAACAGAAGCTAGCGAGGAAAACACCGAGGTACCGGTTCCTAAAATTAAAGTAACTATCACAGTGAATAGCAAACCTTTTACCCAAAAAGATGATTCAATAATCGACATAACGGGAAAAGCGGGAATTATTCCTGAAGTGGTAATTACCGGGCTAAAGAAATATGAACCGGGTGTTCCTTATTGGTCTCATCAATACATTTATTCAGTCAATGAATTAACGAGGGCTAGCAAAGAACAACGGACGTTTTACCAGGAGTTCCGAAGTGCATTTCTAGGTGGTACCTATTATGATGTTGAAGGTAATTCGAACTACCCTTTTACATTGATGTTCGATCTGGAGCAGGAAAGTCAAAATTCGAACAATGTTGAATGGCTGAATAAACAATACGACCTGCTGAAAAAGTATTACCCGAAGACCGGTAATTATACGCTTGACATTCTGATCAAAAATTATCAACGCGTTCAGGCCACAGAGAAAGCTGCCGAGCTTCAATCTCAAAAGCCTACCTATTCCAATTCATCTTACGATTTTCATGCAGATTACTGGGGCTTAGGTACACGGTATAAGTCGAAACTCAATCTGACGGAAGATCAGGCTAAACGACTGAATAAACTTATAGATACAAGTAACAACTTTAATTCTATAGAGTATGTCGCGCATAATCTCATCCGATCTTTCTTTGCGTCGGTAGAAATGTTGGAGAAGCATTTTATTTCTTGCGGAACAACATTCGAGGCTGAAGTTAACCAAATCGCGGCCCTGGAAATATCAAAGCACTACAAATTCCGTAAGGGAAGTGCAAACTATAAAGAACTGATGTCTCGATTTCCTTCAACAATAGATCAGGTCATATATAAAACTGGGGAAAATATTTTTAGAGAACACTTCTTCATTGGTCGCAAAACAGAAATGACATGGTATGTCAAATCTTCTGAGGCACTAGAAATCTTTCATGCAAAATTCGGAGATACCATTAATCGCAGCGTGAGCGAGTACCTCAAGACTGCTGAAGCACCAAATGATAAAACCGAAATAGAGTTCAATCAATATAGCAAAGCCCGTTGGAAAAACAAATTGGAGGGCATTAAGCTTGGAAACTTGAACCATCAAAAGTTCTATGACGAGGTATGCGAACTCGGAATACAAAACGCGAAAAATCCCGCTGTGGAGAATATATTCTTCGAGTCTTCAAAACATATTGCTAAGTCGGATAAGATTACCGCCTTGAAACTATATGTTCACTATGTTGACCATGATCTACGCTCGGTTACGTTTGATAATAAACAGTTGACAAAAACAATTCAGAAATCGCTTTTTCAAACAACAGAGCAATCTGTAGAATTCGAACGTATTCTAATGGAGCTTATTAAAGACAAGGATATCAACAAAGCGCTCACAGCGGTCGAAACGATATATCAGCCGAAGCGAAGGAAAATTAGTCTGGATAGAAATAAAATCAAAGAGGTACAAGAACAGCATTCAGAGACTGTTGAACTACTTAACGAGTACCTTCAGGACACCGATGATGGTATTTCTGCAACGACATTTTACGAACCAGTTTCGAAACCGGAAATTGTTCATACTTCAAGTCTGTTCCGTGCAGACTTACAGTTAAACGAAATGCAGGTAACTACACTAGTGATGCTGTGCAAAAACGGATTTAGTGTTTCTGTTAGTGACCTTGATCAGTTCGCAAAGTCTAACGGAGCGTTCCGTGGCTCATTGATTGACGGTATCAATGACAAATGTTATGATGCACTGGATGATGTTCTAATTGAAGATAACGGAGACACTTACACAATAAACGAATCGTATTATACTAAATTACTGATCCAATGATAGATAACATTAAACCTAAAGAAGCAACCGCAATAGTTAACTCACTAATTGGTGGTGTGGTTCCAAAGATTGGCGTGCAACATATTACTGTTGGCCGATCAGAAGAAATTGACGCGTTCGTGGCAGCACTAAACGATGTGAAGAACGGACACAGCATGGTAAAATTCTGGATCGGAGATTTTGGCGCAGGAAAGTCGTTCATGCTCCATCTGCTGAATACCGTTGCACTTAAACAAAAATTTGTGGTTGCGAATGCGGATTTCACACCGGATAACAGATTGTATTCTAATGACGGCAAAGCGGTTGTGTTGTACAGCGCAATTATGGACAACATTGCAATACAAACTAAACCTGAGGGTGGTGCATTGCCCACTTTGCTGGAAAAGTGGATAGAGCAGATTATTTTGAACACCGCGCAAGCCAACAATATTTCACTCACCGATATTCGAAATGAACAACATTTACCTACGATTCAGTCTGCTATTATGAAGACCGTGAACGAACTCTCGGATGTTGGTGGTTTTGATTTCGGTACTGTAGTAATGAAATATTACGAAGGTTACATCAAGGATGACGAGCAACTTAAGAGGAGCGCCCTCAAATGGCTAAAAGGCGAATACAAGACCAAAACCGAGGCGCGGCAAGATCTTGGCGTTAGAGAAATTATCAATGATCTAAACTATTACGACATGCTAAAAAACTTTAGCAAGTTATTCGTTAGTATAGGTTACAGCGGATTCATGGTAAACTTGGATGAGGCGATTAATCTCTACAAAATCTCCGTTGGAGCCACGCGTGAAAAGAATTACGAAAAAATACTGACGATTTATAACGATTGCTTTCAAGGAAAGGTCGCAAATCTATTTATCAATTTTGCCGGTACTACGGAATTTATGGAAAATGAAAGGAGAGGTTTGTTCAGCTACAACGCGCTCAAAACTCGTTTAGAAACGAACAAATTTGAAACGACAGAAATCCGAGACTTTGCTCAACCCGTAATCCGTCTGATGCCGCTAACACACGATGAAGTATTTGTCCTCTTGAAAAAACTGAAAGCTGTCTTTGATTTCAATTACAAAGTGAATGTAAACATATCTGACGATGATATTCAGATGTTCATGGAGGAAATGTTCAACAAGCCGGGCGCAAGTGAGTTTTTGACTCCACGTGAGGTGATCAGAGATTTTTTAAACATTCTGAATATACTACGGCAGAATCCTGATGTGGACAAAAAGAAACTTATTGGTGACATTGAGATAGAAGATGAACGTCCCATGGAGATTTCACTTGACGGAATCGAAGAGATATAATGGCTTACGAACTATTATCCGAACCTATCCGAAAATACATCCGCGATCAGGGATGGGAAACTTTGCGTCCTATTCAGAATGCTGCCATTGAAAGGATTATTTCGACTGACCTGAATTACATTCTTGCTTCGAGAACGGCTTCGGGCAAAACGGAAGCCGCTTTTCTACCAATTCTGTCAAAAGTTAATTTCAAAAGTAAGGGGGTACAGGTATTATATATATCTCCACTAATCGCATTAATCAATGATCAGTTTATGCGAGTGGAAGACCTGTGCGCATACATGGATGTGACGGTAACCAAATGGCACGGAGAAGCAAACAGAACAGCAAAAAACAAGTTGCTAAAATCTCCTGAAGGTATCGTTCTGATTACGCCGGAGTCAATTGAAGCAATGTTTGTGAATCGACCTTATGATGTAAAGCATCTTTTTGCAGATCTGAAGTATGTCGTAATTGATGAGATACATTCATTTATCGGAACGGATCGAGGTGTACAGCTGAAATCCCTGCTGTCCCGCTTGCAGCGGATTAGCAACGCACAGTTTAAGATTGTTGGCTTATCAGCAACACTTGGTGATTTTGAAGAAGCTAAACAGTTTACCGGCCATCCCGGACAAACCAAAGTATTGCTTGATAAAGCAGGAAAGGAAATCGAAGCGCAATTTCGGTTCTTTCCGATTAAAGGTGCGGAACTGCCGGTCGAATTGATAAAAGATCTTTATCTCGAAGTACACAACAACAAGGTGCTAATATTTCCTAATAGCAGAGGAAGGGCTGAAGAAGTTGCAGTTCGCCTTTTGCGTATAGCAGAGAAAGTCGACGGACACAAGAATTACTTCTCACATCACTCTTCCGTTGATAAGCAGGTTCGTGAATACGTCGAGAATTTCGCGAAGACGAATAAGCGGGAGAACTTCAGTATTTGTTGCACTTCAACGCTTGAGTTGGGGATTGACATTGGCTCAGTGGATGAGGTTGTGCAAATTGACGCAACATTCAGCATTGCATCGTTGATTCAACGTGTCGGACGTAGCGGTCGCCGGGAAGGAGAAAAAAGTATTCTGCATCTATACGCTACTAATAAATGGGACTTGTTACAATCTTTGGCATGTTGGCTTCTCTATAAGGAAGGATTTATTGAGCCACCGCAGAAAAACGATAGGCCGTATGATTTGCTTCTTCACCAGGCACTCTCTATCGTGAAAGGACATTCTGGTATTGCACTTACCACATTAGTAACACAACTTCGCGGCAATTTTGCTTTCCGCCTCATTGAACAATCTGAAATCGAAGAAATACTTGCGCACCTGATTGAAATAGGTTTTCTCGAAAAGCTGCACGACGAAGTTATTATTGGAGTTGATGGCGAAAAGGTCGTAAACAGCAGAGAGTTTTACAGCGTCTTTCAAAGTGAGGAGAATTTCAAAGTCGTTAATGCGGGAAATACAATCGGGGAAATACCATTTTCACCTCAGATCCACGAAGGTGAAAATATTCTCTTGGCGGCGCGTATTTGGAAAATCACTTCTGTGGATTTCGATTCCAAGAAGATCCACGTAATAAAAGCAGTGGACGGCCGTAAACCGAAGTTCTTTGGTAGTGGCGGGAATGTGCATCCTAGAATTAGGCAGAAGATGATGGATGTGCTTTTTAGTGAAGAAACTTATCCCGAATTAAATCTGGAAAGTACAACAGAAATTTCCCGAATGAGAAAGGATTTCTCCGTATTTAAGATTACTGATACTATAGCACAAAGACCTCTTCTTGTTGAAGAACAAAAGGTGACCATTTTTACGTTTGCCGGCACCCAAGTCAACCGAACAATTTACTTCCAATTGCAATCGGCTGGGATAAATACGATTCATGATGACCAGTCGAGTTCATTTGAGATTAATATGAGTAAGGAAGAGTTTCTCCGTCAGTGGCAGAACTTAGATCTATCTGAAGTCCAGATTGATGAGCAGATTTCAAAGTTTATGGAGGAGAATCCAGGAGTGTTGGGATTTTCGAAGTGGGGAGAGTGGTTGCCGAGAAAATATCGGTTATCGTTACTGCGTAAAAAGTATTTCGACTTTGATGAACAACACGTTAGGAGTGAATGCGAACTTATTACTAATTAAAAAATGAATATTCTTTACGTTTACTGCAAGGCATATTTAAACCTTGAAGAGATTGAACTTAACCTTTCGGGAAAGCATGGGTTTCACTTGATTCAGACCGAGGATAAGTGTGAATTGAGATATACAGAGAACCCGGATTACCCCGATTCAATATTGAATTTGCTCAACCAATCGAACCCACAACAGAGAGGTTTAATCGGTGTAACAGCAATTGTGGGTATGAACGGAACGGGAAAGTCACATTGCCTGAATTTACTAAAAAATATCCTTACAGATGATCTGGATTTCAATCAGGAAGTTTTGGTATGCTATGAGATTGGCGATGTGATTTATTGCAAGCACAGTTTACCTTTCGATGTGGTTTGCACAAATGATAAAATCCAGCCCATTAGATCTGTTCGCGAACAACCATTAATTGAGCGTCTTCATTATAAAGACGCAGGTATAGTTCGTGAACCCACTTACAAATTGACTATTCCAGAGGTAAATAATACTCGAGCAATTTTCTTTTCTTCTCACGCTGACCTGCAATCGTATCCCAATCGCAGTTTGTACCCCCAACATACGGACGTGTCTACAAACTTTCTATTACAAGTAGATCAACAGAAGGGAGAAGAGTATATGAAAGAGAAGTTCGACCCTATTTTATCACACAAATATCAGGATACATTAAGAATGATCGACCTTACATATTCTGACACACCATATCCTGAGATTATCAGAGATTTTATACCGAAGACGCTCAATTTGCTTCTTAGTGGTGATATAAACTTTCCAAAAAATACCCGCAATTTGAGTTCTGAGGACGAAAGTTTCATTGAAAAATTCAGGACGTTGTCCAATGAGAGCTGGACCAAGGCAAACCTTAGTGAGAGGGAAACCCCATTCGAGATTAATGTTGAAGCCATTGCAGAGCATTGTAGAACTTCACTATGTTACAATTTTCTCGCGCATTACTTTTTGAATAAGGAAGATCAATTTGAGGCTGAATCGAACGTGAGCCTAGACGATATCGATTGGAGAGAAGGCTTATTGTCAAACACAAAGACATTTTTTTCGGCCCAAAAGTGGGTTGATCCCTCAATCATTTTAAATCTGTTTACCGAAATATTAAACTTGATTGATTCAAAGAGGGCGTACAAAAAGATTGGTGGCGGACCGGGTTTCGAAATAGAATTAACTGACAAGGCCGAAGTAGTAAGGCTTACCCAATCGTATTATATGTATCTAAGTGTCTACAGTAAACAGCACACGAGTCATCCTGGCGGGTTGATCAATTTTCACAGTCGCGCATTAAGTAGTGGAGAAAAATCTATGCTGACACTGTTCTCAAGACTGTACTCTGCCAGCAAGGAAAGATTTCGAAACCCAGAGGAGACTGAAGAAGTAAAGAATTATGGTCAAATTAATACTGTCACGGTGCTTCTGGATGAAGGTGACGCAAGTTTTCATCCAGAATGGCAACTGAAGTATTTTCAATTCCTGAGAGATTTCCTTCCGCGTTGTTTTAACGGATATCACATTCAGTTGATTCTAACATCTCATTCGCCATTTATCTTATCGGACATACCCAGAGAGAACGTTATTTTCTTGAATAAGAAGAACGGAAAAACGATTGTTGAGAATCCAGACAGTATCAAGTATACATTTGGAGGCAATATACATGAGTTGCTTGCTAATTCCTTCTTTCTCAAAGATGGTTTGATCGGAAAATATGCTCAATCCAGAATCAACTTCGTAATCGAGCTTATTCAATCCAGGGAGAAATTGACTGAAGAAGCGATAAAGGACTGTAAGAATCTTATTTTATCAATTGGCGAAAATGTAATTCGTGTTAAACTGCTACAAATGTTGGCGAAGAAGAAAGCACTAGACACTTTATGAGGCTATTATTAAATAACACCGAAGTTGACTTTGCGTCGATTGAGAAGCAGCATTGTGCGATATGGGAAACTGTAATCACTGCTGAGCTGGATAAACTTATCCGACTCAGAGCAGAGCCAACTTGTACTTATTTGAAGGAAATAAAAAAGAGGATTCCGACTTTATTGATAGGAAAGTCACGTGATCTTCGTCAAACAAAATCAGAATTGGAAGTATTTAGAAAGAAAATTCCTACAGCAATAGAAAAGAAACTTTCTAAAAGGTTATTGAAGATATTCAATTATGACAGTTTTGTGGCAGCTTACATGCCAAAATGGGGGGCATATCAACTGGCTGAATCATTAAACGTCAGTGCATGTGCATATTGTAATCGCATTTTCACATTCACCTTAGATCGTGTCGATCAAGGCAGGCGTTTAAAAAAAACAAAGACTGCAGCACGCCGGAAATTTAAACTAAAGGATATTGCATCAGCAAAAACACGACCAGAGTTCGATCATTTTTATCCAAAAGATCAATTTCCGTATCTCGCTCTTTCAATATATAACTTGATACCTTCCTGTCATGTGTGTAATAGTAATTTCAAGGGAAAGCGAGTATTGAATTATGACGACTATTTTAATCCTTACGAAGATGATTTTCACGACACTATGAAGATTACAGCCACGCTTAGAAACAAGGATCAGATTCAGCAACTCATCGATCAGGGGCAACTTCAAGGTGAAGTCAGAGATCATTTTGGAACGCAGTTGTTTGCAGGTAAGTTGAACAGCTTCGATTTAGTTTTTACACCCAAGAATCCTACCAGCATTACAGTTAATGAGAAAGCACAAAAGCACATCCAACTGTTCGCGCTGGCAGAGTTATATGAATTGCATAAATCTCAGGCTGCCAGAATTATAAAAAATGCCATTGTGCACGGGCCAGGTGCAGTTGCTGATATTTATGCCCGACATACTGGATTATTTCATTCGCAAGAAGAGGTACGAAGTGCATTAGTTGGTAACGAAACTGATCCAGACAAAATAAATCAGTCTCCGCTGTCGAAAATGACCATCGACATACTAGAGGATTTCAGTAGTTAATTTCGCTTTTCAATGTATTCCTTGCTGAAATACTTCAACACTTCACGCTGCGCACAATACATTCCGTAAGCGGCAAGCAATCCTACCGCAATTCCTGCAATAATATGCCACCCCTTTAATTTAAACGGCACATTCGGTTGCGGAACTCCGCTTAATGGTGTTCCAAATAATTTGTCGATTGTAGCATAACTGTTAATCATGTTTTGTGGTTTTTAGTGGTTCGTTTCTGTGAATGAGAACATGAGAGAAGTCAACGCGATATAAGCGATAGGTGCCGTATTGTACAAAATGACAATTCAGTTTTGGATCAATGTTGTGAAGTATTCCGCGCCCGGAACAAGCATCGAAATTGAAACCGGCTCGGGAGAGATCGTCTATATGGTAGACCGTTCCCGCTTCCGGTTTAATTGTAACTGAACTCAAAATCTGCAAGTTCTTCTGATAATCCGTGATTTCGGGCTGAGTAGATTCTATCTTACTTTGTACCGTCGCCGACAAATTCTCTGCCCCTGATAGCATTGGTACCTGAAGTGGATTTTGTTCGCGACCTGTTTTCGGTTCTGACTGCTTTAACAGACGGCGACGTGCATTGTAATGTTGATCGGCACAACGATCACTGCAAAAGTCACGCCCTCGGTTGCGAACCATGTGTGGCGTCTTGCAGTTAGGGCATACCCTGTAACGATCGCTGAGAGGATCAAGGTTTTCCTGCTCCGGTGCATTTAAACTCATGGTCATATCTGCTTCGCTATTTCAGTGAATTTTTATCCATGAACTGTAGAATGCTTTTGCGGGAATAACAAATCTTGCGACCGATTTGCATGAAGCGGATTTTTCCGGTCTCACGAAGTTCCGCCCACTTCTTTTTACTCTTGTATGGGAGAATTGCAGACGCTTCCGCCACGGAAATCCAATCTTTGACTTCACGTTTTAATTCGGATTCCTCCATTGCCTTCTGGAACATTCGGAGGAGTTCCCGCTGCATTTTATAGTAAGATTCCTTTTCGAATATGATTACTTCCATGATTCCGTATGTTGTTCCGACAATATTAGATCGGATAAAACACGTAGTGCGGAACGAACGCGTTCTTTTTTCGGAACGCATTTGTGTCGTACGACCCAATACCGGATTATTTTTCAACAATACAATGCCGTCACGTACTTGAACCGGGCTTGCATTTAGTTGAACTTAGCTATGCGATTTCCAGCGAAGAGTAGTGTGGGGTTATTCAGAAAGAATCGAATTCGCACATTCAATCATGATAAAAATTGCATTACATGCTCCGTGTGGAATATTCCGTCACGTTGATCAGGCGCAGATTGGTTTTAGGTATTTCACGCAGAATGCTTCGCCTTGCAGATTTCATAAACCTTTACTTTATCAGGGGATTTGCACTTGTCAAAGGTCTTCAGCTTTTCCAACTCATAATTAGCAGGAAGAGTGGATAGAAAATCACGAAACTGAGTTGGAGTCAGTGCGTTGATCAATCGGTCGGTTTTCATTTGCCAATACACAAAACTTAGGAGTGCCATTGGTGTTTTCTTTAGTTCTTCAGAATACGAATTGCAGTAATCATTAAAAATTTGTTCGGCCTTCGCACTTTGAAAAACAAAATTATTATACCGTACTGGTTCTTCGTTGTTGTTCTTCATATGATCCTTATCCGGCTTCTGCAAGTATGTTTTTAACCAATTGTAGTAATCCCAACATGCATGCGCGTAAATCTCATCGGGCACTTTGTTTAGGTCGCGGTATCTGCATTTTGGACTATGTACAAAATCATAACTGATCTTATCTCCGTTGACAATTACTGACCTGATCCAATTCTGAATGTTTGCAAGGTCCTGCCAGCGAAACATAAGTCGTTTGTGTCCGATAGTTACCCGTTCCGCGTCCGGAAATTGGCGAAACATAACGTCATAGAAAAGTTGCAGTTCGCGCTTGAGCAGAACGTCTTTTAATTGTGAACCTTTCATGGCAGACGTAAACTTCTTTTTCCAAACTGCCGTGAGTTTCTTCAGTGCATCATTGAATAGTTCACGTTGCTTATTTCGGATTTTGGGAATATCAGCTTTTCGGAATCGATCCCAGTCTACCCCTGGAACAACTGGTTGGTCCTTATTAAATACGCAAGTCGACCAAACCAGATGGACTTTCCCGGTCCACCAATCGTTGTATGTAAATAATTGCTTTTCCTTAATCAAGGTAGTTTCACGATGCTTCGCCTTTACCTCTTTCAATCCACCAGAATCGAGTTTGTGTTTACTCTTAGGAAATTTTGTTGAGTGTTTGGACGTCTTCTTAGCCATGAACATGTTTGTTTAGTTAAAGTTACGCCAAGCCTAATGACGATCAAAGTCTGAAGTGAGAAATCAGTCACGATCTAAATCTGATAATTAGCAACATCAGACTAGAGGTAATTTAATAGAGGTGTGAAAAATCGTGATTCACGTGATCGAGCTGATTCTCTTGAACTTCAGTTGGAAATTTCGAAACGCGACACCATCCTTTCAATTAACCTGTGCTCACGCTTTCATTTGCGCATTGCGCAATATTCAATCGGGGTTAGAGAAATTTCTTCAGTGTTTCAAATCACTTTTACTTCGCAGTGCCAATGAACGATTCAATACCTCTTTGCGTTCAAGCAACGCATTTCTAATTTGCTTTTAAAGATTTCTTGCAAGCGTGTATAACACTTTTTGAGCGTGTTAAAAATATACAGGTGACGCTTCGTTACACCAAACAAATTTCAACGGCGAAATACGCTCTGTATTACAATATTCTCCGTGCGTGCGGCCCGAAACACGTTGGCATACCTAAAGTGCGTGATTCGCTGTTAATTGGTAGTCAAAGAATTAGGGTTGTAGATGAGGCTAGGTGACGTTGGGTGACAGCACCCATCAGAAGATTGTCGCAACTGCTCGCCCTTAATTCTTATAGACTTATCTTTTTTGCCAGTAAATCTGCCATCCGTAGGGCATAAAGCTGATTGAGATCCCGATATTGAATTTGCCTGAACATAAGCAAAAACAAAGAAATGAAATACTCTCGGCTAACTTTTGGGTCTACAAAATACTTGACGGAATCCTGTCGTATCAACATGATATTTCCAAATATTTCCCTCAGTCGTTCACGGGAAATAAAACTCAGATCTAAACTACCGTCAAACGTTTTATCATCAATAAACAATTCCTCGTATTTCATTATCTCATCAATCGGCACATGTCGAGGAAAGTGTTTGACTCTGATAGAAGTTTCGAGGGATGAGTGATCAACCACCGCATGATGTCTTCCTGTTATTCCAAAATCAATCAGAGTAACATGCTGGCCATCCCAAAAGAAATTGTCTGAATGTAAGTCTCCATGACATGTTTTCTCATTATAACTCAAAGTAAATTCCTTAACTCGCTGATAAAACTCGATTAGATTAGCTGATTCAACATTCTTATCGTTAATGTCATTAATCATATTTACTATTTCGTCCTCTTTTCGAAGAAATGATTCATAAACAGATTGGCACTTTGATTGTTTAGGTGAAATCATGTTCCAATGAGTAATTAGCTCGCAACTAAAAAGCGCCGCGGTAATTTTATTAATTGATATCGCCGTGGAAGTGGGCGAGGTGAAATAACTGCCAAGTATTTCTGCAAACGATTTAGCATCCTCAATGCTACCGGAAGAAGCATAACTATACTTAATCGCCTCCATTGCCTCATTCTCGTGATATTCTGCTTGATAATTCGTATTAATGGTAGGTGCATCTTTTACGAAAGTATCATAGTTCTTCATTTCACTTTTAAGTTTGCCAGGCTTTGCGGTGTCTTTAAGCGCAATTTTCACAACATAACGTTTTGATTTTCGCATGTGGGTAGGAGTCGCTTGAACTTCAATTACTACTGAGCCGCTTGCGCCAGGATTTAAAATCCTGTAGTTAATAATTGCAGTTCCCCGGAAAAAACTCTTGATAATCCTTTCGTTGTCATACGAGAGACTAATATTATTAAACACCTTCGAACAGTTTTCTCCAAGCAATTCGAAAATTGTGGTTTGTTTGTTTTCTTCATCAACATCTGTAGCACTAATTTTCACATTTCTTGCTTTTACTGTCAGCAGAGAAACAATGTCAAAATGACCAAATAATACCGACAAGCTTTCTGTTATGTCCTCTATCCCCTTCAAGTCGGGATTGATGCATAGTACACATAAATAATTATGAAGCGGCCCTCTAAGGGGGTTTATGGACTCCACCAATTCATTAATTTGTTTTTTAGCACAACTTACTTCTTGATTCTCCGTGGAAGTCTTTATTCCATTCAATGCCGGTAAATTAATACTTGTAGAATCGCAGAGTATAATAGGTATCCAATTGGCTTCTACTTCGGAATTTTCTAGTCTAATGAGGTAGAAATTTTTTAAATCTGCAAACACAGTTCGGTTCAAATTATAGAACTGGACAAATGCCTCATCAAATTCCTCGACGCCAGACTTCCTTTCGACTTTTGCAGTATTTTTCTTTTCCTCCCAAGACTTAATGTCCTCTTTAAGTTGCTTAAGATCAAGGTTACTTACTGATTTCTCCTTTTGAAACAGCTCATCTTCAATTTGCTCATACAGATCAACATAATCCCTCTTTTTTGCAATTGGCAAACCATTAATCACAGCAATGATCTCTGAAATTTTCTCCAGATCGTCATTGTTTATGGCCTTGTCATATTCGGATTTTAAAGAAGTCAATGACATAATACACGATTAAAATCCGTACAATTTTTTCCTCTCTTCGAAAGCTTCCTTGCCACCTTCAAGCAGGCTTAGAATGCTATCCTTAACCTCGGTAACAGTCCCCTGAGAATCGGTTGTTGATTTTTTGTCGACATATTTGAGAAAAATGTTTTTTTCCGAATCGGAGAGTACCGGAATATTAGCGTTGTGAGTTATAAATATTAATTGACGAGTGGCTTTTTGTTCCTTAATTATCTCGTGGATCGTGTTAGAAATATATTTGTTGTCCAAATTGTCTTCGGGCTGATCAATTATCAATGGATTTTGTGAAATCGCGAATACAATTGGAAGAACAGTGGTGCAACGTTGCCCAGTTGAAAGCTCGTCGGACTTTTTATAGTTATCTTTGGATTTTACGGACGGTTCATCTTCCTTATCGATCTTTAAGTGAAAATCTGGCAGGTCTGGACAATAGATTGTTTCGATTTGATATATGGCATCACTTTCAAATAGTGCATCCAATACTGCCGCAGACCTTTCCAAATCAATACTGCTGACGGTTTTTAATTTTTCAGCATCATGATCATGTATGACTTGAGCTAGTTTATCAGGTGTAAAATTATCCACGATGTAAGGGACTATAGTATTGTACCTAAGATTGTGGCCTTTAAGCGCATTTCTTAATGCGTCTTCATACTCATCAGTAATCCCACCTGGGGAAAGTGTGATCCGAATTTTACCATTAAATAGTGAATTTAGTTCCTTAATCTTCGCTGCTCGCTTATCCAAGATGGACTTTTTTAGACCGTTGAGTTCTTTTATTTTTGCGGCCCTGGCCTTTTTTAGACGAACATTCAATTCCTTAATGTCTTCGATTTCCTTGAGCCGAACATTTCGTTCATCAAACCGTTTGGAAAGCGCATTTAACTTATCGTAATATACTTTGTGTTTCTCCAATTTCTGTTTTAGCTTAACGAATTCGTTATGTTGCTGATCGTGCAGCAATTTTAATTCATCTTGCGCCTTTGTAACTCTTTCAAGCGCCGAAGTAATGGCATTTTGTCCCGCAAGATTCGCGCTATGCGCAGTTTCAAGTAATTTGTCAACCTCTTTGGCAAGCGGATCAATAACCTTCTTATTGATATAATTGTCTGTATTACCTACTAGGGTTTTAGTGCTGCTTATATCTGACGTAATTTCCGAGTACTTGTCGCTATGCTCAGTAAGTCTCTCCAAAAGTTTGTTTAAAAAACGTTTTTCTGCGCTTCTCACTTTTTCTGCCGCGTCCTGTTTTTCAAACTCAGCTTTTTCTTTTTCATTTACATCTTGCGGCGGTTCCGCTCTGTGATTCTTAAGATCATCTTCTGCTCCAGCGTAATCCAATAATTGTTCATTGGTTCGTTTTAGTTTCTGATTGTGTGCCCGAATTTCTTTTGCGTTACGTTCTAATTCAATGCGATTGAGTTCAATCTTGTCGATCAGTTCCTCAATTTCCCCAGCTAACATTCTATCTATTAGGTCTAATCTCGCTCGACTATCTCGACCAATATTTTCGATCATTTGTGCAGGAAAAATATCAGTGGTTAAATCTCTTGATATATTTTCGAATGGCACATGGCGATCATTACTTAGAAGGTAAGGCTGCGGTTCCTCTCCAAAGGATTTTTCTATCCGATAGGCAGTGCCGTCCGCGGTTTCCATATATACCTTTATTACGCCGCTACCGAGATTACTTTTCAGTATACTGTAAGTAGTTTTGTCTTCTTCCGCATCGATGTCTATGCAAGATTTGACGAAATGCAGTATTGTTGATTTCCCAGTGCCTCTTCCGCCCATTATGCAGTTTAGATTGTCAGAAAAATCAAGGCGAAAATTTGGACCATAAAATTCGGAATTGAGTACTTCAATTGCGGTTATTCTTTTCATTGGAATAAATTTAGGGTATGTTCAGCGCACATCAAAAATATAACAATTAACTTGAATAAAACGGAGTTAAGCGCTACATTTTAAGTAGTATATTTAGATAAACAATCAACTTATAGTTGTTCTCCATTAGTGGCCGAATTAAAATCGCCATATCTCCCATGCCCCACGATCTTTTTTCAACCCATTGGCCTCCAATTAGGCAGTTTCCTCTGAATAATTACGAGGGGAATGTACGGAGCGTCGTTGAGGATGATATTCAAGAATCCTCGTGGTTCATTATTGTTACGGGATTCACTTCGCTATCTAATATCATTGACACCTTTGGCAAGCTCGATTGGACTATTCTTCAGAATGTGAAAGTCGTTTTGGGATTTGAACCTGATCCACGTGGTCGTCAAAGTTATCAAGTCGATAATCTGTCAGATGAGATCAGAGATTACTGGCTGGAGCACGGATATTCTCCTTTTAAGAGCGGGTTGCTGCTCAAGGTCGTTGAGCTTATTGAAAGTGGTAAAATCACCTTTAAGATTCAAAAAAAGCTGCACGCTAAGATTTACATCGGTGAATTTCATGGCACCATCGGTTCTTCCAATTTCACAAAATTCGGACTAGAGACTCAGACTGAAGCTAATATAAGAGTGCAAAAAAGTAGTGTTGATCCGACCGAGAAACGACAGTACGATGGTTTGCTTCAAATAGCCAACAATTTTTATAATGAGGCTGAGGATTATCAACAACAAATTCTCAGTTTACTTAATAGTTTAATTAAGCCCGTTACGTGGCAAGAGGCATTATCCAGAGCCGTTTCCGAGGTTTTGACTGGGGGCTGGATTAATGATTATCCAAAGCTCAAGGATCGATTGAACGGACTAACTATGTGGCCCACACAGCGCGTCGGTCTAGCGCGTTCGCTTTTTGTTTTACAGAATCAAGGTAATGCCTTGATTGCGGACCCTACAGGTTCTGGAAAGACCAGGATGATCGCAGCGCTTCAACTCGCCTTGATTCACTGGCACATAACAGAAGGAAAAATCGATAAGCTAAATTCACTCGTTATCTGTCCAAAAGTTGTCGAAACCAATTGGAAAGGTGAGCAGCTATCAATGAAGTTTGGTTTAAGCGGCCTGGTATCAATGGGCATCTTGAGTAATGCACGCGAACATACTCAAACTCTTGCATTAAGTCAGCTGAAAATATCTAATACCCTAGTAATTGACGAGGCCCACAATTTTTTGAATCGAAAATCCAAGCGAAGCGATTTTATTTCGTTGCAATCAGCGGATCATATCATTTTGTCAACAGCGACACCGATCAACAAAAAAGTCGAAGATCTGTTGCGTCTGGTAGAACTACTGGATGTTGATAATTTAAATGATGAGGAGTTAGATGAATTTCAAGAGCTTAAAAGAACTTACCATCGAGGAGACAGCGCCCAGTATATAACTCAGTTGCGGGATTACATTAAAAAATTTACAATTCGACGGACTAAAAAAGAACTTAACGATCATATTGATAAGGAACCTGAAGCTTATCGAAACCGAAAAGGTGAGCTTTGCCGCTTTCCCAAACAGACTTGCACAACCTATCCAACGGAAGAGAGCGACGCTGATAAAGCGGGAGCGAGGAAAATTCAGGAATTGGCTAGACAACTTAAAGGTCTAATCTTCTTAAGGCGGTTGTTACAACCGGAAGACTACCAGATTACTGATTTAAACGAACAAAAAATCTATGTTGATAAAAGATTGAAGATGGCTCAGGCCTTGGCACAGTTCATGATTCAAGAATCGTTGAGATCATCTAAGGTGGCATTGGTTGAGCATTTGGAGGGGACTACTATATCCACTGAACATTTCAATTTTAAATCGAACAAATCACGAACTGGAAATATAATTGGAAAGCTAAAGACTTTTCAAGGTTCGTTACCTCAAACGGATTTTTTAGGGTCAGTCCTCCCTTCGTGGTATACAGACCAGATTCAATACGATAACGCTTGCGCAGATGAAATAAACCTTTACTCTCAAATTTCGAAGCTTGCCAAATTCATGAGTGACAGTCGTGAGAAAGGCAAGGTGAGTACGATGATTAAGTTGAGAGAAAAACATGGTTTGCTTCTGGCCTTCGACAGTACCTCCATTACCTTGGACTACTTAAAACACCTCATGTCGGGGAATAAGGAATTTGAAGTTTATGTTGCTAGAGGTTCGAATAAAACAGAAAAGGAAAAATTGGTGCAGGATTTCGCTCTTGAATCGAGTAAGGATAAAATTATTGCACTTTGTTCGGATGCATTATCCGAAGGAGTTAATCTCCAGAAGGCTTCTGCCGTAATGTTTCTTGATATGCCTAGTGTGTTACGAATTGCTGAGCAACGTGTTGGCCGTATTCACAGAATGGATAGTCCTCATGCTGAAATTCACAGCTATTGGCCAAACGATGCGGATGAGTTTGCACTCAAATCCGACCGACGCCTGATCAAAACTACCATGATGGCAGGGCGAATCATAGGTAATAATCTTGACATCCCAGACGATTTAGTTGACAAACATCTGGATACGATTAGCGCGGGAATGATGATAGAGGATTACGAAACGTTAATGTCCAAA
>JBJOKQ010000019.1:0-28882 GCA_046046005.1 Bacteroidota bacterium
TCCGATAAGCGCTAATGCATCGGCAGCTATCTCGATTTGTATCGGTGCAACAACCACTGTCAGTGTGAATCCATCGGGTGGCGCACCTCCGTACGCATTCAACTGGATCAATGGTCCGGGGAATACAAATTCGCTTACCGTAAATCCTACATCAACAACTACATATTCATGTGTAGTTACAGATGCGTGTGGCAATCAGGCCGACACCGGAATTGTTACAGTAACTGTAAATTCACTACCCGTTATTTCATTCAGCGCAGACAATACAGCGGGATGTTCTCCTTTGTGTGTCAACTTTACACCGGTAAGTTTACCAGCTATCGGAACTATTCTTTGGGATTTCGGTGATCTGGATTCAAGTACAACTCAAACACCAAGTCACTGTTACGACAATGCAGGTTCATACAATGTTGGAATATTTGTAACGGATATTAACGGTTGTACGAGCCTTGTGGTTTTGAATAATTACATCACGGTTTACCCTGATCCGATTGCGCAGTTTGCTATCATGAGTCCGCAACCGGCGACGCTGCAGGAATCAACAATTGCCTTCGACGATCAGAGTATCGGTGGAGACACTTGTTATTGGGATTTTGGCTTTGGTAATTTTACCCCGTACGTAAACTGCGGTGATGTTGCGTTCACGTATGAAGATACCGGAACCTATCCCGTAACTCAGATTGTCGTCAACCAATTCGGATGTGCGGACACAGCGTATGGCGAAGTGGTGATCGTTCCTTACACAACTATTTACGTTCCGAATACATTCACACCTAACAGTGACGGCAAGAATGACATGTTCTTCGCTTACGGAGAATACATCGATAATTTCCACCTGATGATTTTTGACAGGTGGGGCAATCTGATATTCGAATCATATGATATTCTCAAAGGTTGGGACGGAAAAGCTAACGGCGGAACACAAATCGCTCAGATCGATACTTACGTTTGGCGTATCACTTACAACGATCGTTATACCGGTAATTATCACCGAATGATCGGACATGTGAACTTGATTCGCTGAGAAAAACTCTTCGAAAATGCTCTAAAAATGGCACTTCCTTTGGGGTGCCATTTTTTATTCACACCTGTTCAAACAAACTATTTGATTTTCAGTTCCTTTAACATATATTAGCTACGCAAACACCAGATTACACACTTAATACTTCCCGGAATGAAACACTCCCTACGACATTTCGTATTTTCATTTCTATGTGTTCTGTTTTTTACAGTAACATTAATTTCACAAAACGCTTCTCAAGCTGCACGAAATTGCCCCGGAGTTCCCGGAGCGTGCGGTTATCCGTCGCAAAATCAGAATCACAGTCCTTCTGTACCGAATCCTGCACCGCAAAACGGTAACGGAACTTTGGGTGTGATTTTCGATATGCAGAAGTGTGGTTTGAATTATGCTCATGCGTCGCAAAGACTTGGAAAACGTTTCTCACCTGCAGGAATCAACCAACCTGCTCCCTTCGTGATTTCGGGAATCCCGACATGTGCTGTAATTGAAAAAGCATATTTGTGGGCTGAAGGATCAGGGAACGGTGCCGCGCAAACTGCAACCATAGCAGGTCCGTTGGGAACAGCTAACTACCCAATGGCAATTGTAGGAACAGGTCCTGATAAGTGTTGGGGATATGGAGGAACTTATACTTACCGTGCTGACGTTACAGCATCATTTGGCGGTAATGGTACTTACAACGTAAGTGGAATCTTAACGAATCCTCCAACTTCAGGAAATGACATGGATGGTGCTACTCTCATTGTAATCTGGAGTCAACCAAACCAACCTTGGGCAGGACGAATTGTTATTGCTGACGGTGCATATGTTGTTAATGGTGGCGTTGCAAACTACAATATGCCGATTTCTCCCGCTGTATGCGGAGCTACAAGTAATGCAAGTGCATTCCTTGGTGTAGGTGACATTCAATTCAATCCAACATCATGGACAGCGAACGGAACAGCAGTTCCTCTTTCATGGAACTGGTGGAATTTTCATCAGGTTGCAACCACTGTTACCACAGGTGCAACTACTTCTAACTTCAATGTAAATACCGGCGGTGACTGTTTCAACTTATGTATCGCCGGGTTGTATTTCAGAACGACCACATGCATGACATGTCCTGCAACTGCGTCATTGACGGTTAACACAACAATGACACCTGCAACATGTTCAAACTGTAACGGAACCGCAACTGTTACTTCAATTGTTGGTGGATCGGCCCCGTACACATACTCGTGGGCTCCAAGCGGAGGAACAGGTGCAACCGCAACCGGATTATGCGCAGGAACATATACAGTCACAGTTACTGCAAATGCAGGATGTTTAACGCAAACTCAAGTTGTAACAGTAACTTCTGCCGGTGGTGCTTTATCCGTCACGGGATCTCAAAACAATGTCACGTGTTTTGGTTTATGTAATGGTAGTGCTTCAACTTCTGCATCCGGAGGTACAGCTCCTTATACCTACGCATGGTCACCTGCGGTTCCGAATACAACCACGAGTCCGAATAACTCAGCAAGCAACTTGTGTCCGGGAACTTACACGATTACCGCTACCGATGCTGCAGGATGTACTGGTACCCGCACGATTACGATCACTCAACCTACAGCACTCGCAACGACAGGTGGACAAACGAATATTCTCTGTAACGGAGGAACCGGTTCAGCTACAGTTACGCCTTCAGGAGGAACCGGTCCATACACATACGCATGGGCTCCGTCAGGTGGTACAGGTGCAACGGCAACAGGACTTGGCGCGGGAACTTATACTGTAACCGTAACTGATGCGAATGGTTGTACAACTACAAGAACTTATACGATTACACAACCTGCCGCGCTGACTTCAACAGGCAGTCAGACGAACATACTTTGTAATGCGGCGACAACCGGAGCTGCTTCAGTAACACCTTCCGGAGGAACAGGTCCGTATACTTATGCGTGGGCACCATCCGGTGGTACAGGCGCAACGGCAACAGGATTAGGCATCGGCACTTACACGGTTACAGTGACTGATGCAAATGGTTGTACAACTACAAGAACGTACACCATCACACAACCCCCTGCGATTACAATTACTCCTACGCAAACCAACATATTGTGTAATGGCAATACAACAGGTGCTGCCAGCGGTGCTGTTACAGGTGGAAACGGGCCTTACACGTATGCGTGGTCACCATCAGGTGGGACAGGTTCAACCGCAACCGGACTTGGTGCAGGAACATATACGCTTACAGTAACTGATGCGAATGGTTGCACCAGAACGCAGACGTACACGATAACGCAACCAACAGCGTTGAGCACAACAGGAACGCAAACCAACGTACTATGTAACGGAGGATCTACAGGCGCAGCCAGTGTAACTGCTTCCGGTGGCACCGGGCCGTATACCTATTCGTGGGCTCCTGCCGGTGGTACAGGTTCTTCAGCAACAGGTCTTGCATCCGGCACGTACACTGTTACTGTTACAGATGCAAATGGCTGTACTATCACACGTACGTACAACATCACACAACCAACTGCGTTAACCGCGACAACTTCATTCACACAAGCAACTTGCGGAAGCGCCAACGGCGCTGCTTCAGTTGCACCAACAGGTGGAACAGGTCCGTACACGTATTCATGGGCTCCTTCTGGAGGAACCGGCGCAACAGCAACAGGTTTAGTCTCTGCAATCTATACGGTGACCGTAACTGATGCAAACGGATGTACAATTACCAGAACGGTTAACGTACCGAATGCAGGTTCTCCAACTGCAACAATAACTGCAACTACTAACGTAACTTGCTTCGGTGGTAACAATGGCTCTGCTACAGTTTCTGCTTCAGGTGGAACAACTCCTTATACTTACGCTTGGACACCGACAGGTGGAACAGGTTCAACCGGAACCGCTATGATTGCAGGTAACTATACTGCGACAGTAACAGATGCAAACGGTTGCTCAACAACAGCTACTGTTGTAATCACACAACCTCCGGCTATTACCGTAACAGCGACTTCAACTGCTGTGTTATGCTTCGGTGGCAATACTGGTTCTGCAGCCGTTACAGCTTCAGGAGGAACTCCGGGATACACATATTCATGGGCGCCGAGCGGCGGCACGAGTGCAAGTGCAAGTTCGCTCACAGCAGGAACGTACACCGTTACCGTCACAGATGCAAACGGATGTACGGCAACTGCAATAACTACCGTCACACAACCAACTGCGCTTACAGCAACCGCAACTTCATCTCCTGTACTCTGCTTCGGTGGTAACACAGGTTCTGCGGCGGTAACTGCTTCAGGTGGAACTTCAGGATACACTTACTCTTGGGCTCCATCAGGAGGAACAGGTTCTTCCGCAACAGGTCTTACAGCAGGCGGATACACTGTAACAATTACTGATGCGAACGGTTGTACGACTACCGCATCAACTACTGTTACACAACCTACAGCATTAGCGACTACAACTTCATTCACTCAGGCAACATGCGGTAACGCCAACGGTTCTGCTTCGGTAACTCCTTCAGGTGGAACGGGTCCTTACACTTATTCATGGGCACCGTCAGGTGGAACAGGTGCAACGGCAACAGGTCTTGTCGCTGCAATTTACACTGTGACGGTTACCGATGCGAACGGTTGTACTATTACTGCAACTGTTAACGTGCCGAATGCCGGTTCTCCTACTGCAACGATCACTGCATCAACTAACGTTTCGTGCTTCGGCGGCAACAACGGTTCTGCAACGGTTTCTGCTGCGGGTGGAACAGGTCCTTACACATACGCATGGACACCAACAGGCGGAACAGGTACAACAGGTTCTCCGCTTACTGCAGGTAACTACACCGTAACTGTTACAGATGCGAACGGTTGTTCCACTACGGCGACTGTTGCCATCACTGAACCACCTGCGCTGACGGCTACTGCAACAGCCTCTCCTGTTCTCTGCTTCGGCGGTAACACAGGCTCTGCTGCTGTAACCGCTACAGGTGGTGTTGGTCCTTACACTTACAACTGGGCTCCATCAGGTGGAACGGGTTCTTCTGCAACAGGTCTCACCGCAGGCGGATACACTGTAACTGTTACCGACGCTAACGGATGTACAACAACGGCTTCTGCAACGGTTACTCAACCGACCGCACTTACTGCTACTGCAACTTCATCTCCTGTTCTCTGCTTCGGTGGTAACACAGGTTCTGCTTCAGTAACTGCTTCAGGCGGTGTTGGTCCTTACACATACTCATGGGCTCCTTCAGGTGGAACAGGTTCTTCCGCAACAAGTCTTACAGCAGGTGGATACACTGTAACAATTACTGATGCGAACGGTTGTACAACTACTGCATCAACTACTGTTACTGAACCTACAGCGCTCACCGCAACAACTTCATTCACGCAGGCTACTTGCGGAAACGCAAACGGTTCTGCTGATGTTATTGCTTCAGGAGGTACTTCAGGCTACACTTACTCATGGGCGCCTTCAGGTGGAACAGGTTCAACAGCAACAGGTCTTGTCGCGGCAGTTTACACAGTAACTGTTACTGACGCTAACGGTTGTACGGTTACTGCAACTGCAAACGTACCAAACGCATTATCTCCTACTGTTACTATCATCGCTTCTGACAGCGTAAGTTGCTTCGGCGGTAACGACGGTTATGCTGCTGCATCTTCTTCAGGAGGCACTACACCTTACACGTATCTCTGGAGCAATGCTGATGCAGATACACTCGCAGGAAACCTCATCGCAGGTTCTTACACAGTTACCGTAACAGATGCCAACGGTTGCACTTCCACAGCGACAGTTTCAATCGGTGAACCGCCTGTTCTCACGGCTGCTGCAACTTCAACGGATGTATTGTGCTTCGGTGGTAACACCGGAACTGCTGCTGCAACTTACACCGGCGGCACAGGAACACCTTCATACTCGTGGGCTCCATCAGGAGGAACGGGTGCGAGTGCGAGTGCGCTAACAGCAGGAATTTACACGGTTACTATCACCGACATCAACGGTTGTACTGCAACAGCAACTACTACTGTGAACGAACCTCCTGTTCTTGCTGCAACAACTACAGCTACAGATGCGCTTTGCTTCGGTGGTAACACAGGTTCTGCAACCGTAACTGCAACAGGCGGATTCGGTAACTACGCGTACTCATGGGCGCCTTCAGGCGGAACAGGTACAACAGAAGGCAATCTCATCGCAGGAACATACACCGTAACGGTTACCGATGACAACGGTTGCACCGCAACAGCTACTGCTACTGTGAATGAACCTACGGCTGTAACGGCTGTAACATCTTTCACACTTACAACTTGCAACGCATCTAACGGTTCAGCAGCGGTAGTTGCCAGTGGTGGAACACCTGGCTACACATACTTGTGGTCACCTTCAGGCGGCACCGGGGCTACTGAAACCGGATTAAGTGCAGGTCTGTACTCATGCGTAATCACTGACAACAACGGCTGTTCTATTACAGCAACAGTAACAGTTCCGAACGCAGCAGGGCCTTCTGCAGTTATCGCTCCGCCAACAATGGTATTGTGTTTCGGCGGTAACAACGGATCAGCAACTGCATCTGCGAATGGTGGAACTGCACCGTATACCTACAGCTGGAGCAACGCAGACAATGATTCTATTGCAGGCAGCCTCATCGCAGGTTCTTACACTGTAACAGTTACAGATTTTTATGGATGTACATCAACTGCATCAGTGGTAATTACAGAGCCTTCAATGTTAAACGTTCAGGCGAATGCCAATCCAACAGTGGTTTGCGAAGGTTCACCTGTTCAATTATCGGCAAATGCCGGTGGTGGTGTTCCTGCTTATACTTACAGTTGGCAACCGATTGCAGCATCAGGTGCAACTCAAACGATTACACCTGCAAGTTCACAAGTGTATACAGTAACTGTTACTGATGCGAACGGCTGCACAACTACTGCAACTACAAGTGTAACAGTGAATCCGATGCCTACACCTGTTACAGCTGCAGACATCACTTCAGGATGCGCACCACTCTGTTTAACATTTACGGATGCTTCATCTGTTACTACAGGAACGATTACCGGTTGGTTGTGGGATTTCGGCGACAACACAACTTCAACACAGCAGAATCCAGTATTACATTGCTACAATACACCTGGCAACTACACTGTTGTGTTAACGGTAACAACTTCCGCCGGTTGTACTCAGACTGTAACGATGGCAAACTACATCAGCGTTTACGCAATGCCTGTTGCAGCGTTCGGAGCCGGTCCGCTTCCTACAACCGTTCTGAATCCTACGATTACATTCACAGATTCATCTCAGAATGCATCTTCATGGTTATGGAGCTTCGGTGATCTGAACAACTCTTCATCTACTGATCAAAATCCATCATTCACGTACCCTGATGCAGATTGCTACATGGTTGTTCTCGAAGTAACCTCTGCAGATGGTTGTCAGGATACCGCTACAATGCCGGTGTGCATCGATCCGGATGTAACCATCTACGTTCCGAATACATTCACACCTGATGGCAACGGATTGAATGATGAATTCATCCCGGTGACAATCGGTATCGATCCGGATCAATATGAGTTGTGGATCTTCGATCGCTGGGGTAACATGATTTTCTATTCAGATGAACTCAATGAAGGTTGGGACGGTAGAGTACAAGGTCATGCAGACATCTGTCAACAGGACACATATGTTTGGAAAATCAAAGCGAAAGACATTCTTGGCAACTCACATAACCTGATCGGACATGTGAACCTGATCAAGTAAAAAACCACATTGAACCTTTAACGAGCCGATTCCTAAAAGATCGGCTCGTTGCTTTTTCTCCCATCCAGATGGCGAAATCCGGCGAATTTTCCATCTTTTGGAAACAGATGTATTTTTTATTAAATTACACCTGCAAACACCATTTCCTGAGCCCTCAGGTCACATTTTAAAAAGGAGTATCATGAGAGCATCTCTACTCGTCTCCGCATTCGCTGCTTTGTCATTATTGACATCATCGGCATTTGCTCAAACTGTGCAATCGCAAAGTGCGAATCACAACACCAATTGTCCCGGAGTACCCGGAGCATGCGGGTATCCCAATAACCCATCTGTACAAAGTGTAGGACCTCAGAATCCAACACCGCAAAACGGAAACGGCACGCTTGGCGTGATTTACGATATGCAGAAATGCGGTCTTGATTACACCAGCGCTTCTCAGCGATTGGGAAGAAGAGGAAGTCTTGCAGGTGTTCTGCAACCCGCGCCATTCAACATTACAGGTATTCCTGCATGCGCTGTTATTGAGCGTGCATATCTGTGGGCTGAAGGATCTGGAAATGGCGCAGCACAAACAGCTACACTTGCAGGTCCATTCGGAACGCAAGCATTTCCAATGACGATTGTAGGACAGGGCCCGGATAAATGTTGGGGATATTCAGGGTCTTACACGTATCGTGCAGATGTTACTGCCATTGTACAAGGCAATGGAGTTTACAACATCAGCGGTATTCTGACTAATCCTCCAACGGCCGGAAACGATATGGACGGAGCAACACTACTTGTGGTGTGGAGTTTGCCAACTGCAAACTGGGCTGGTCGAATAGTGATTGCAGACGGAGCGATTATTGTGAACGGCGGTGTAGGAAATTACAATATGCCGATTAACCCTGCAGTATGCGGTGCTACAAACTCAGCACGTGCTTTCTTCGGTGTTGGTGATATTCAGTTTAACCCGACATCATGGAGTGCTAACGGAACTGCAATTCCTCCATCATGGAATTGGTGGAACTTCATGCAAACGAATACAGCTGTCGCCACAGGTGCAACCACATCGAACTTCAACATAAACACAGGAGGTGACTGTTTCAATCTGTGTATAGCAGGATTGTATTTCCGAACAACAACATGCACAACATGTCCTTCTGCTGCTGCAGTAACAGTAACACCCACAACGGTACCTGCCACATGTTCCAACTGCAACGGTAGCGCAACAGTTACAGTTGCACCTTCAGGAACGTACACTTACAGTTGGGCTCCGTCCGGAGGAAACGCTGCTACTGCAACAGGATTATGTCCCGGAACATATACAGTAACGATTACGCAAACGCCATGTATCACTACTACACAAACTGTAACGATCACCAATAACGGTGGTGCGATAGCGGTGGCGAATACTACACAAACCAATGTGAGTTGCTTCGGAGGAAATAACGGCAGTATAACCACTACAGCCAGTGGCGGTACAAGTCCGTATACGTTCACATGGTCACCTGCCGTAACCAATACAACTACAGGTAACAGTAACACAGCTACAGGACTCACTCAAGGAACTTATGTTGTTACGGCTACCGATGCGAGCGGTTGCACGGGAACGCAAACATTCACGATAACGCAACCTACGCAGGTAACTTCGACATCACTTATAAATAACGTTTTGTGTTTCGGAGGCAGCAGCGGATCGGCAGATATTACTGGTGCCGGTGGAACAGGTCCATATACATTTGCGTGGAGTCCTGCTGCGACAAATAACACAACGGGAAATACCAATACAGGAACCGGTTTGTCAGCGCAAGCTTACAGTATAATCGTTACTGATGCCAACGGTTGTTCAACTACACAGAACATTACAGTTACTGAACCTCCTGTACTTACAGCATCTGCATCATCAATTGCAACTTCGTGTAACCAGGCGAACGGTTCTGTTGATGTTATTTCCGCCGGCGGCACAGGCGCAACAACTGTGTTATGGAATCCGGGTGGTTACACTACAAATACAGTCAACAACCTTGCAGCAGGAACTTACAGTGTTACCGTGACCGATGTTAACGGATGCACAGCCATTGATACAATAACTGTGTCAGGATCGGCAAATATGACAACAACAACTTCCTTCACAGATTTGTTGTGCTTCAATGACAACTCCGGAACAGCTAGCGTCACGGTTACAGGTAATACCGGTACTGTAACTTATGTGTGGACGCCTAACGTATCAACGACTAACAGCGCAACCGGACTTGCAGCAGGAACATATGTTATTGATGCGAATGATCCGAACGGATGCTCAACAACATCAACAATAACAATTACTGAACCTCCGCAACTTACAAATACGGTGGGTGGATTTAACGTTTCGTGTTATGGTGTCTGCGACGGACAAGTTGTAGTTATTCCGGCAGGCGGAACAGGTACGTACACTTTCAATTGGAACAGCGGATGTACGCAACCAAGCTGCAACAGCGTTTGTGCGGGAACTTACAACGTTACTGTTACCGATGCAAACGGATGTACAACCACTGGCACAACAACTGTTACCGAACCTCCTCAAATACTGATTAACACCTCATGGGATACAGCGCACTGCGGACAAGCCGACGGTAATGCGTATGCAAGCGCCAGCGGAGGAAGCGGCGGTTTAACGTACATGTGGTTACCGAACAACGTTAATGACTCAACACTTGTCAATGTGACAGGAGGGAACTACGATGTTGTTGTAACTGATGCCAACGGTTGTGCAGATACAGTGACGGTTAACGTTTACAATCAGCAAGGAGTAGTTGCAACAATGGGTCCTCTCACACATGTGCTCTGCTTCGGTGGTAGCGATGGCACTGCAGCAGGAAACTATAACGGTGGTAATGGTCCTTACACGTATTCGTGGTCACCTTCAGGTGGAACCGGTAGTTCTGCGTCATCATTGAGCGCAGGAAGTTACGTTGTAACGGTTACCGATGCAGATGGATGTACTTCATCTGCAACTGCGATAATTACTGAACCTAGTCAGCTGAACTTACAGGCAACTGCTACTCCTACGGCCGTGTGTGAAGGAACTCCGGTAACACTTAACGCAACTCCGGGAGGAGGAACACCGAACTACAGTGTTGTATGGAGTCCGGGCAATCTTGCTGGAAATTCTCAGACCATTATTCCTCCTGTAACAGGAACTTACACCGCTGATGTTACAGATCTGAACGGATGTACTGCAACGGCAACCGTTGTTGTTACTGTGAATCCGGTACCTACAGCAGCACTGAGTGGCGACACACTTGCAGGATGCGCAACATTATGTGTTAATTTCAGTGACATGACGGCAATTGCTTCAGGAACCATTACTAACTGGTTGTGGGATTTCGGTGATCAGAATACATCATTGTCACAAAATCCGTCGCATTGTTATGCCACAGCCGGATTGTATTCTGTTTCTCTCAGTGTGATTTCAGCAGCAGGATGTACGAACACAATTACAATGACCAACTATGTTGATGTGTACGGAATTCCTACAGCGGCGTTCAGCGCGAATCCGCAACCGACAACAGAACTCAATCCGACTATTTATTTCACGGATCTTTCCATCGGTGCGAACGCATGGACATGGAGTTTCGGTGATCTCAGCAATGCATCATCTACGTTGCAGAATCCTTCGTTCGAATATCCCGGACCGGGTTGCTATGATGTAGTTCTTGAAGTTGAATCATCTAACGGTTGTACAGATACTGCGATGCAGGAAATCTGTATTGATCCTGATGTGGCGATTTTTGTTCCAAATACATTCACACCAAATGAAGATGGTTCGAATGATGTATTCTTCCCGCAAGGAGTTGGAATTGATCCTGACCAGTTTGAAATGTGGATCTTCGATCGCTGGGGAAATCTGATCTATTACACTGAAGACATGAACGACGGCTGGAACGGTACTGTTCAAGGTAAGAGCGGGCAGCTTTGTCAAGTTGACACGTATGTATGGAAGATCAAATGCGTTGACATGCTCGGTAAGAAACATAACATGCTGGGCCACGTGAATCTGATCCGATAACTATCAATAAGTACAAAAAAGAAAACTCCGATAGCAACTTACACTGTCGGAGTTTTTTTATGAATTAAACAGATCAGCGGATACGATCAACCGATGCTACGAGATCTTCGTCGCGTTTGATGAATATCCGTGCCAAAATAAACAGCGCAAAGTGCGAAAGTGAAATGTACGTGCCGATCTCTGTTGAATAATGAGTGGTTCCCGTTGTTACGCTGCTGTTATTCATCATTACAACTGCGACCATTGCTGTGGTATTTAATAGTGCGAGAACTGCACCAACAATGCACAGTTTCATCTGAAACTTTCGGTTTCTGTATTGTGTAATGATGAATGAAGCGAATATTGCAAGTAAAATCTCACCAATCAAGGCAGGAATAACATCCGTTAAGCCAAGCGGTGTGGCGAACGCAGTTCCTTTCGCGTCACTCACAGACATAATTGGAATAAAAAACAACGTGATGAGGATAACGTCATTTAACATCAGAAACAGGGTCTGAATTCGCTGCAGCATAATCAATAGAATTGAGCCGTAAAATTAACCGTTTCCCTTGGTCCGGAAAAAGGAATAATTTTCAGGAGATTTCTTTGCAACTCAATATTCTTCGTATTATTGCAGTGCATTTCCGCCATAAACAATTGAGTTCTCAGTTGTTTTTCCCGGCAAAAAACAATTCCGATTAACTTACAAAAACATCATTCAAGCATGCTTTGCCGGATTTCATTCCGCACTAAGAACTGAATCATTCAGTTAAACCCCTTCACGCAAAGCTTTTCCCGTCTGACAAGAACAAAATTATTTATCTAACAAAAGAATATGTACGACATTGTTGCATTGAACTCCAAACTGGTTGGAGAACTTCGTGAAATCGCTAAAGATCTTAATGTTGCGAAATCTGATACGCTTAAAAAACAGGAACTGATCTATCAGATTCTGGACGCGCAAGCTGTTGCAGGAGGTGCGAAAAAAGGTACTGATACACCTGAAGCAGAAAAGAGCAAACGCCCGCGTAAGCCGAAAGCCGGTGAAGAAACCGCTGAACTTTTCAATACAACTACAGAGCCTGATACGCGTTTCGTAACTCTCGAAAATACTCCGCCTGCAACTGAAGAAGTTAAACCGGAACAGAAGCCTGCTCCCCAAAACAATCCGCCTCAAGGCGAGAAAAAACCATTCAATCCGCAGCAAAATCAGCAGCGTCGCGACAATCGTCATCAAGGACAACAAAATCAACAGAACCGTCAATTTAATCGCGGACAAAATCAGCAGGGCAACAACAATCCGCAGAACACTGCTCCGCCATTGAATCAGGTTCCCCCAATTGTTCAGGCGCAGATGCCTAAGAACGAAAACCAACAGAGCAACAATCCGAATCAGGGTAACGGGAATCAGAATAATAACTCCAACAACAACAACGGAGGAAACGGAAATCAGCACGGTCATCAGCATCGTCAGAATTTCCAACAGCGTCAGCCACTCGAAGAAATGTACAACTTCGATAATGTCGTTAATACAGAAGGCGTTCTCGAAATCATGCCTGACGGTTACGGCTTCCTGCGCTCTTCTGATTATAATTACCTCAACTCACCGGACGACGTTTACGTTTCACAATCGCAGATCAAACTTTTCGGTTTGAAAACAGGTGATACTGTTTGCGGCGGAATCCGTCCTCCGAAAGAAGGAGAAAAATATTTCCCATTGGTGAAAGTGGAGAAAATCAACGGTCGTGATCCGGCTTACGTTCGTGATCGCGTTCCATTTGACTTCCTGACACCATTGTTCCCGAAAGAGAAATTCAGTCTTGTAGGCGGCAGCAACGTGAAAATGAAAGCACCGATGTCGATGCGCATCATGGACATGTTCACGCCTATCGGTAAAGGTCAGCGCGGACTTATTGTAGCGCAACCGAAAACCGGTAAGACAATCCTTTTGAAGGAAGTTGCAAACGCAATCGCAGATCATCATCCGGAAGCGTATCTGATGATTCTTCTTATTGACGAACGTCCGGAAGAAGTTACAGACATGGCGCGTTCGGTTCGTGCCGAAGTAATTGCTTCTACATTCGATGAGCCTGCAGATCGCCACGTAAAAATCGCAAACATCGTTCTTGAAAAAGCAAAACGCATGGTTGAGTGCGGACACGATGTGGTCATTCTCCTCGACTCTATCACTCGTTTGGCCCGCGCTTACAACACTGTACAGCCTGCTTCAGGAAAAGTTCTCTCCGGTGGTGTGGATGCAAACGCATTGCAGAAGCCAAAACGTTTCTTCGGTGCAGCACGCAAAATTGAAAACGGGGGATCGTTGACCATCATTGCAACTGCTCTTACTGAAACCGGAAGTAAAATGGACGAAGTGATCTTCGAAGAATTTAAAGGAACCGGTAACATGGAATTGCAGCTCGATCGCAAACTCGCGAACAAGCGTGTGTTCCCTGCAATTGACCTTGTTGCATCATCTACGCGTCGCGATGATCTCCTTATGGAAAAAGATGCATTGCAGCGTATCTGGATTCTTCGTAAGCATCTTGCTGATATGAATCCTCAGGAAGCAATGGAATTCCTCAAAGACCGTATGAAGAATACGCAATCAAATGAAGAATTCCTCATCTCGATGAACGGATAATGAAATCTTCAATTACCACAGGACTGATAGGGGCGGCGCTTGTAGCCGCCTTTCAGTTAACTACCATGATCGGGAACTTCACCGGAAGTCTCGGCGGACTTCTGTTCTATGCACCGATGCTGACCTATTTCGCTTCGATTTATTTTTCTATCAAGCGTACAAAGAATGAGCAACCTGATCAGATTCTGCCATTCAAAACAGGATTGAAAGCAGGTGGAATTACAGCATTGATCATTTGCATAGTTTGGGGAATCGCTTTTTTCATCGGACTTACACACCAGGATCCGTACATGATTGCTTCTTATATGAAAGCAAACAATCAGTCAGCTGACATTCCGAAAATGCTGGAAACTTTCAGCGACCGTCAGATCATGTTCGACAGAACGAAATTCTGGGCCATGCCGAATTTTCTTCTTGGCTTTCTGATTATCGTCGGATCAACTGTTGTGTTGGCGAGAAGAAAGCGTTGATCATGTCTTCAATGATTGCGCTACCTCCGCAAAATCCACACCGTCAAAATTCCCGCTGGTCATAAACAGCAATACACTGTTGTTCCAGTTTTTCGCTTTCAGTTCGTTCATCAGCGCAGCGGAATCCGTTGACACTTTCAAATCAGGACGTGCAAAGGCGGCTCTCACCTGCTCTATTGTAATAGGCGGTAGTTTTTTATGCGCGATTGTATGCGGATTGAAATACACATACGCTTCATCCGCAGTATTCATTGCACCATTGTACTCTTTCAGAAATTCTGCCGTAAGCGAACTGAACGTGTGCAATTCCATACACGCCACCACATGTCGATCCGGGAATTGTTGCTTCACAGCGGCTGTTGTTGCTTTCAACTTTGAAGGTGAATGTGCAAAGTCTTTATAACAGTTGAAAGAATCCTTCCTCAAAACCAATTCCAATCTGCGTGCTGCACCTTTGAAAGATTGTATTGCCGCATCAAATTGTTCATCTGAAATTCCGATTGCGTTGCACACATAACGCGCGCCGGTAAGATTCATCAGATTGTGTTCACCGAATATCAATAGCGGAATTTCTTTTCCGTCGCGAAGCAGATACGTAACACCATTGCGAATTACATGTGCGGGCACGCCGTATGGTTTTCTATCAATGTTATTGCCCTGCTGCGGAGCGATTGACTTCAACACAGCATCTTCTTCGCAATACACCAATACGCCGTTCTCTCCACTGCTTCGTGGTTCGATAAGATCAATGAATTTTCGAAACTGCTCTACGTAAATATCGAACGTCGGAAATACATTAATGTGATCCCAGGCAATTCCGCTGAGCAAAGCAATGTTCGGATGATATAAGTGAAACTTGGGTCTGCGATCAATCGGTGAAGCAAGATATTCATCACCTTCGAGCACGATATACTTCGCCTCCGCTGTGACTTTCACCATCGTTTCAAATCCTTCGAGCTGCGCCCCTACCATGTAATCTGTATCCACGTTGCAATGCTTCATCACATGAAGAATCATTGCAGTGATTGAAGTCTTTCCATGACTTCCGCCGATTACGATTCTCGTTTTGTCCTTGCTCTGTTCGTACAGGTATTCCGGATATGAGAAAATCCGTAATCCGAGTTCACGTGCGCGAACCAATTCAGGATTGTCTTCGCGGGCATGCATTCCTAAAATCACTTCATCAATATCAGCCGTGATTTTTTCAGGATACCAACCCATCTGAGCAGGAAGCAATCCATGCTTATCCAAACGACTGCGGGAAGGTTCGTTGATTTCATCATCAGAACCTGTAACGTTGTTCCCTTTCAGTTTCATGGCGATGGCCATGTTGTGCATAGCGCTGCCTCCGATTGCAATGAAGTGAATTCTCATGTCGCCAAATTAACCCGTTGTGTAAATGACGTTAGAGCGACATCAAAAAAACTGTTAACAACCCGTTTTTAACACCGCAATTTGCATTTTTCGCAAGCACTTATGAATGTGTTGCGATAGTCCGCAAAACAATCAGGTGAAACGACAGAAATCGCCATGGTCGTGACATGTGTGCAGGCTAATTTTGACACAAATAATTACAGTTATGCGTAACAAATTCCGTTTGATCCTGATCATTTGCATTGCAGCAATCGGCTTGAATGCTCAAACGATTACTGAAAATGAAGATAAGCTGGGATTAAAAAATTCTTCCGGTGAAGTAATCCTGGAACCCAAATACGATGAAGTAGTCCGCTACCGTACATTCTGTCGATACACCCCTGTGTACTCCTATGCATTAAACGGAAAGCATGGCATTATTTGTCACCCGGATTCCACAGGATACACCGATTCAGGACTTATCTATGATTCTGTTTACTACTTCCACAATTGTATAGTAATTCTGAAAGCCGGCAAACTCGGAATCGTGAATGAACTCCGCAATAACATCTTCCGTTGCGGGACGCCTAGATATGATTCAATTGTCCCGATGTTCGGCAATTGGAATCCGGAAGACGGGAATGGAATTAAACACTTTTATGACTACATCACACGCGAGCTGCAGGTTCGTATCGGACACTTTTGGGGAATTGCAGATTATCATTCCGATTCCTTACTCGTATCACCCCGGTGGAATCATCCACTCTTTTTGAAAGACGGAGTCTGGGTGGAGAGAATTGTCCGCGACAGTGATCTCGCCGTAATTATTCTGCCACGGACGGGTACGGAAATACGGACCTCATGGATGTTTGAAGCGTGCTACAATACGGAAAGAACATTTCTAGCAGTTTATCCAGCGTTGTTCACTGATGGACCGGAACTAACTATACAAGTTTGGGACGCTCGCACCGGATTCATGGCTGCAGGTTATCATTCTCACGCATCAGATATTCGAATAGAATATTGCGGAGGCACTACCGTTGTAATTAAAGAAAAATTCAAAGAGTACAAGGAATGGGGCACGAAAGATGAAACGAAATACACATTCATGAATTACACAAACGGCTACATTCTTTTCGAACATATTTGTGTAAAGGAAGAGCAAATCCGCTGGTCGAATGACGAAGGAAAAATCTCAGTTTTTTCCCGTAAACATTACAACGCGTACACTGAGAAACTCGAAACAACGTTCTCAGCTTTCTGATTACTCCGGAATGATGACCTGATCGAGGGCAACATCGTGTTGTTCACGAGGAACTTCTTCAAATAACTGAAACGGATAATAAATTCCTGTTCGCAGTGCATCACTACGATGAACAAGAAAATTATCATAGTAGCCACCTCCATATCCTAAGCGATAATTCTGCTTGTCGACAGCCAATCCGGGAACAATTATCAGATCATACTTTCCTGAATATACTTCTGCATTTGCGGGATGCAAAGTTCCCATGATGCCGATCTCCAGATCACTCAGTGAAGTCAGAACTCTGTTCTCCAGTTGCCGTGCTTTCAGGGTTTTGGGAGCAATCACTTTAATACCGTTCTGCAAACAGAATTCGATAACGGGCTTAATATCGATCTCAGATAGAAAAGGAATGTACGTGTGTACAGTTTTAATACTCTTCTGAGTAATAATTTCCAGCAATCGCGAGCAAATCCGATCATCCCATTCACGTTTACGGATTTCAGGAATAGCTCCTCGCTCCGCAAGCATTTCCCTTCGCAGTATACCTTTGGCATCCTTAATTTCAGCAGCATTCATATCCAATGCAAAGTAAAGATTCCTGCTTGCTTAAACGACAGGAATCCTGCCTTTTTCGCAACCTGATTCCGATTCCAAATGATTATCTTCGTGTCATTGGTAAAACCATCATTTTATGAAAGCACTTTCAATAATCGGAATCGTACTCAGCCTTGTTGCTATTCTGACATCTATTGTTGTAATGACAGAAGTAAATTGTTATTGTTATAACGCCGATGATTATTTTTCCAGCAGTTACACCACACCTGAAGAAGCAGTTGGAGGTGGATTGATAATGTTGCTGATCAGTGTTTTCTTTCTGATTTTTTCAATCATTTCGACTGTTGTTTCCTTCGGAAAGAAATCGACTCCCGTTGTTGCAGGCGGCGGCGCTGTTTACAATCAACCTTTCACGACCTATCCGCCGTATCAGAATACGCCTCCGAATCCGAATTACAACAATCCTGCTGCTAATCCGTACGGAAATCCTTACCAGAATACACAACAGAATAATCCGTACCAGAACAATCCGTATCAAAATCCTCCGCAGAATAATCCATATCAGAATCCTCCTCAAAATAATCCTTACCAAAAACCGCCTCAGCAGAATCCTTACCAGAATCCTGAGCCACCGAAGAATACCTATCAGAATCCGTATGCGCCACCAACACCGCCGCCACATTCTGATCCTCCTAAAGAATAATTTCATTCAATTTTACAATACACTCTCATTATGCAATTGCATGTAATCGATACAGGATTCTTCAAACTTGATGGCGGCGCCATGCACGGCGTAGTTCCGAAAAGTATGTGGAGCAAGAAAAATCCGGCTGATGAAAACAACATGTGCTCATGGGCAATGCGTTGTCTTCTTGTAGAAGATGGAGATCGTTTGATTCTAATTGACAACGGCATCGGCACAAAACAGGATGCAAAATTCTTCAGCTATTATTTTCTTCATGGCGATACATCTCTTGAAAAATCCCTTCATGCAAAAGGTTTTGATTTCAAAGATGTAACGGATGTATTTCTTACACACTTGCATTTCGATCATTGCGGAGGAAGTATTGTGAAGAAAGGCGATAAACTTGAAACAGCGTTTCCTAATGCAACTTACTGGAGCAATGAAGAACATTGGGAATGGGCCACCAAACCGAACGCACGTGAAAAGGCAAGTTTCCTGAAAGAGAATATTCTCCCGATTCAGGAAAGCGGTCAACTGAAATTCTTTAAAGAAAACGAGGAACTCATTCCGGGATTCAAGTCGTGGTTCACATACGGACATACCGGTGCGATGATGCTTCCTCACATTGCATACAAGGGAAAAACCGTGGTGTTTCTGGCAGATCTTATGCCGTCGGCTGCACACGTTCCATTGCCTTGGGTGATGGCATACGACACACAGCCATTGAAAACACTGAGTGAAAAAGAACAATTTCTTCCGGAAGCAGCGAAGAATGATTACGTCCTCTTCTTCGAACATGATGCTGCCAATGAATGTGCAAACGTTGTTCAATCAGAACACGGTATCAAATTGAATCAAACATTTTCACTCGAAGAAATGTTCGGCAAATAAAACCCGTTATGAAAAAAAGCATTTTCATTTTCGCACTTCTTGCTCTTTCGCTTACAGCGAAGGCCGGTGAAGGCATAGATTTTTTCACAGGCAAATGGGATGAAGCCGTTGCTAAGGCGAAGAAAGAAAACAAACAGGTGTTTCTGGATTGCTACACCGATTGGTGTTACTGGTGTAAAGTAATGGACAAAGAAACTTTCACTGACACTTCAGTCATCGGATACCTGAATCGCAATTACGTTTGTGTGAAGCGTGAAATGGAAAAAGACGCGGAAGGTGTTGCTCTGGGAATGAAGTATCACATCAACGGGTATCCATCTTATGCGATTTTCTCAGGTGATGGTTTTCTTGTAGAGATGATTGTAGGATTCAGTCCGGCGCCGGAATTTCTGACTTCGTTGAAATCTACAAAAGATAAAACCAAATCGAAGTTTCCGGGTTTCAGTGCGCAGTTGGATCCCGGTTATCCGGATTTCTATAAAGCTTCTTTCGGAACCGGCAAGAAGAGAAAATTTCCGGAACAGGAAACAGTAATCAAATGGCTCGACACGCAGAAAGATCTGACATCAGAAGTTTGCTGGAGTGTAATGTGGCGCTTTTCCCTCAATGAGAAATACAACAACTGGATAGTTGAGAATCGCACAAAGCTTTCAGAATTATATGGAAGCGAAGAAGTGAGTAATAAGATATCCGCGATTTACTACAATCAGGTAAAAGCGGCGGCGAAAGTAAAAGATGAAATGGCTTTCAAATCTGCATTAACAGGTGTGAAAGAGAATTTACCGGAACAGTACCCGTATATGTATTATTCCTTTTCTCAATTGTATTATCAGGAAACGGGGAACTGGACAAAGTATGCAGCAGTAACTCAGGAGTATATTGATACCGCAGGATATAAAAATGCCGGCTTCATCAACAGCGCTTCATGGACGATTTATGAATCTTGTGATGACGCTAACGTTATCAAGCAGGCTTCACTGTGGATGGAAAAAGTATGCGCGGAAACAGAAGAATACATGTATGAAGACACTTACGCTGCGCTGCTTTACAAGAAAGGTGATTACAAACTTGCTGAAGAAACAGCATTGCACGCAATTGAATTAGGAAAAAAAGAGGACGCTGACATCGCCGCTACCGAACAGCTTCTGGCCAATATCAGATTGAAATTAAAGTAAATTCACATGGACGATCTTGCGCGGGAGAAACTCGTTTTCATGATTTCAACTCCGCTGTATGCATTCTTCATACTGGCAGAAATTATTTTCAGTTACATTCACAATCGACATTACTATTCCACAAAAGGAATATTGATGAATATATGGTTATCTGCACTGAACTTTGGTCTGGATGTCCTGCTCCGCGGATTCGTTTTCCTTTTCCTCGGTTTCTTCTTTGTGCATCGCTTCTTTGAAATCCAGACGCCCTGGTTGTATTGGACAATTTTACTTCTCGCGGAAGATTTTCTCTTCTATTGGCTGCATCGTGTTGATCACTATTGCCGATTGTTTTGGGCAGTGCATGTAACACACCACTCATCAGAAGAATTCAATCTGACAGTAGGTTTCCGCTCTTCAGTTTTTCAACCTCTGTATCGTTTCGTGTGGTTTATTCCTCTGTCACTTTTCGGTTTCCGTGCAGAAGACATCATGCTGATGTACGCTATCACACAGATCTACGGAATACTCATTCACACGCAGTTCATTGGAAAATTGGGGCCGCTGGAATGGTTCCTTTCAACTCCTTCACATCATCGCGTACATCACGCTTCCAATGTACTTTACCTTGATAAAAACATGGGAATGGTTCTCATCATTTGGGATAAATTATTCGGAACATTCCAAAAGGAAGAAGACAACGAACCTGTTCGGTACGGACTCACCAGCAATCTAAAGCAACCCTATCATCCGCTGAAAACGGTTTTTCACGAATGGGGAAATATTCTTCACGACCTCGGCAAAGCCAAAGGATTTAAAGCCAAATTCATGCACTTGTTCGGTCCTCCGGGCTGGAGTGCCGACGGAAGTACAAAAACTTCACGCCAATTGCGTGAAGAGCTTTATCGCAGCAAATAATGAACTGACCGAGGCTCTTGGATTTCAAATGCGCCTTGACTACATTTCGGTATGCGTAATTTAATCATCCTCACACTGCTCTTGGCATCTGTACCGGTAATTGCACAAAGCAAGAAACAGAGGAAACAATATGATCAGCACATAACTTCTGCTGATTCTGCGTTCAATCTCAAGAACTACACTTTTGCAAAGGAAAAATACAAGAAGGCTTCTTCTGTTTTGTCCAAAGAACAATATCCGAAAGAACGCATGACAGAATGTGATAAACGTATCATCTCTCAAACTGCTGAATACAAAAAGTTCATTCATCTTGCTGATTCCTGCTTTGAAAAAGAAAATTGGACTTCAGCAAAAACATATTATCTGCATGCAGTGAACGTAAAGCCTCATGATCAGTATGCCAATGATCAATCCAAAAACTGCAATTTCAAAATTGTGGCTGCTGCAGCTCTGGAAGCGCGATATCAAGAGACAATAAAAAAAGCTGATTCCTGCTATAGAATTAAAAGTTGGTCCTGCGCTAAAGCAAATTATGATGCAGCACTGAAAATGAAACCCGAACAAGCATATCCCGCAAAGAAAAGTGAAGAGTGCGCTAACATGATGGTTCCCGGCACAACACAGGTTCGATATAATCTTCTGATTGAACAGGCCGATCAACAGTTCGACAGTGGATCATATGCTGCAGCAAAAAATAAATATGAAGAAGCCCTCGCGATAAAACCGGACTCGAACTACGCCAAAGAAAGAATTGCCTTGTGTAATCAGAAAATCGCTGAACAGAAATAATCAGTTCGGATCCACATCGATCACAAGACGCAGTTTCTTAAAATCGGGATGCACTTTAAAATCATTCAGCACCGTCTGAATAGTTTCCTTGATTTTCACAACAGAAGCTTCACGTTCTGTCTTAATCAGAATATTCTTGATGTATTCATCGCGCATCCGCGCTACAACAGGATATTCCGGACCTAATATTCTTGAACCCATATGCGTGCGCAGTTGAGATGCAAGATGAAATGATCCGTTATCAACCAACATCGCATCTTTCCCTTTCACAGTAATGCGTATCAATCGGAATAAAGGCGGATAACTGAACTGCATACGATCCGCCAGCTCGTTGTGATACATAGTTTCGTAATCATTGTTCACCACGCACTGAATAATGAAATGCTGCGGATTGAATGACTGAATGATTACTTCACCTTGCTTCTCTCTTCTTCCGGCTCTTCCTGAAACTTGAGCCATTAACTGAAACGCTCTTTCGTAAGAACGAAAATCCGGAAAGTTCAGAATCTGATCCGCACTCAGAATACCGACAAGACCCACATTGCCGAAATCCAATCCTTTCGTCACCATCTGCGTTCCGACAAGAACATTTGTCTTTCCGCTTTCAAAATCAGCAATGATATTCTGCAAACTGAACTTGCCTCGGGTTGTATCGAGATCCATTCGAGCAATACGCGCAGCAGGCAGAAGCAGTCCTAATTCTTCTTCAATCTTCTCCGTGCCGAATCCTTTCAGTTTCAAATCGGTTGTTCCGCAAGCATCACACGCAGTCGGCGGTGCGGCCGTAAATCCGCAGATATGACAACGTAACTGATTCGCAGCTTTATGATAAGTGAGTGAAACGTCACAACGCACGCAATGCGGAACGTGTCCGCAGGTTTGACATTCAATACTAGGCGAAAAACCTCTTCTGTTCTGAAAAAGAATTACCTGTTCTCCATCTGCAAGAACCTGATCGATGCGTTCCAATAAGTACGGAGTAAAAACAGACTTCATCATTTTCCGTTTCGTAGCTTCCTTCACATCAGCAACGAATATCTTCGGCAAAACCGCGCCGCCGAATCGCTCCGTCATGGTTGCATAACCATACAAACCATGCTTGGCATTGTAGTACGATTCAACCGAAGGTGTTGCAGAACCGAGAAGTGTATTGGCTTTGTGAATCTTCGCGAGCCACAAAGCGCTTTCACGGGCATTGTAACGCGGAGCAGGATCCTGTTGCTTGAATGAAGGATCGTGTTCTTCGTCAATGATAATTAAGCCAAGATTATTGTATGGAAGAAACAAACTTGAACGCGCACCAATTACAACACAAGGTTTACTCTTCAGCACTTCATTGTATACTTCCACCCGCTCCTGTTCATTGAAACGGGAATGATAAATCAAAACCGCCGCACCGAAATGCTCCTGCAATCGTCCGATCAACTGCGTTGTCAACGCAATCTCCGGCAAAAGAAATAAAACCTGTTTGCCGTTCTCCAATTGCTCGCGAATCAGATGCGTGTACACTTCGGTCTTTCCACTGGATGTTACACCATGTAGTAAAACTGTACTCTTATCTGCAAATCCTTCCCTAATCTTTTCCAGCGCCGCAATTTGATGCGCACTCAACACTGCTTCTTTCGTAGCAACTGCATCTCTGTTAATGCGCGAGACTTCACGGTCGTAAGTGTCCAGAATTCCTTTCTTCACTAATGAGGCCAATGCAGAAGCATCCGCATTTCGATCAGCCAATAAATCTGCCCGTCGCATTTCCTGCGCTTTGCCTGACAAATGGATAAACGCCATCAATGTTTCCAACTGCTTGAAAGCTCTCTTCTCCAGCTTGTCAAAGACAGCACGCATCTCGTCTTCCGACTTATATTTTTCATTGAGTGCAATTACGCTCTCGTATTTCGGCCTGTATCGTTCTTTGATTTCTTCATGCACGGAAATCACATCCGCCGCAATCAGTTTACGAATCACCGGATAAACCGTTTTACGATCCAGCACAGTACTCACTTCTTCCATTGTGAGCACGCCACGAACTTCAATCGCTTCTACCAGATTGAGCTCTTCTTCATTGAGGTGATCTTTGTTCCCGTCGAAAGAAACACTCATCCCGATTTTGGATTCGCTCGTCAATCGCAAACCCGCAGGCAAAGCGGTAATCATTACTTCACCTTGCGTACACATGTAGTAACGCGATAACCAATCCCAGAATTCCAGTTGCTTTTCCACCACAACCGGTTCAGCATCCAGAATCGCTTCGATGTATTTAGCCGTATACTTGGGAGGTGTTTCGTGCACCTGCTTCACAATTGCAGAATACATTTTGCTCTTACCGAACTGCACGACCACTCTTTGTCCATGAACTACAGAGCCATTCATACTCTGCGGCAAACGATACGTGTAAGTTTGCGGCAGGGCAAGCGGAAGAATCACATCCACAAAATAATCCCGGCGTTCAGTATTCATGAAATCAGGATTCCGCAGGTTATCGGAATCGAATCAAAGATAAAGTTTCGAATCAGAGATTTACTGCGGATTGAATGTCATATTTCCACAATAAGAAAGAACTTTTTTACGAACTTCATGCCATGACAACAGAACAGATTGCGGAAGCACTTGAACTGACGGGCAAACTCATGGAATTACATGGTGAGAACCCGTTTAAAGTGAAAGCGCTTACCAATGCAGCATATCGACTGGATAAATCCGGTGTTCCGCTGGAAGGAAAAACACGTGAGGAAATTGAACAGATAGAAGGAATCGGAAAAGGTATTGCGGCCAAGATTGATGAGCTGCTGCAGCGCGGTACAACAACCGAACTCGAGGAACTTTTTGCAAAAACGCCATCAGGTGTGATTGAAATGCTTTCCATAAAGGGAATCGGGCCGAAAAAAGTGGCTCAGTTGTGGAAAGAACTCGGCGTTGAATCTCCGGGAGAATTACTTTACGCCTGCAAAGAAAACCGTCTTGTTGAACTCAAAGGTTTCGGTGAGAAAACTCAGGCTTCCGTTATCAAAGCAATTGAATTTTCAATGGCCAATAAAGGGCGCTATCATTATGCGACGGTAGAGCCTTACGCAGAAGATCTTGTGGCTTTTGCAAAGAAGCAATTAAAATCTGAACTCGCAGCACTTACGGGTGCGGTGCGCAGACAATCCATTATCATTGATGAAATTGAATTGCTGATTGCGGCGGACGCGCTCGACTTAGAGAAATTCAAAAATCCACTGAAGATCCCTGTATGTGTTACAACGTGCACCGCAGAAGAATTCCATAAGGCATTGTTTCTTTCTACAGGATCGCCGGAACACTTGAAGCAATTGAATCACTTCGAGAGCAAAATAAACTTTGACGCCGGAACAGAAGAAGAGATTTACAAATCGGCGGGTTTGAATTTCATTCTTCCTGAACTTCGCGAAGGTCGAGGAGAAATACTTCTGGCACAACACAATCAGCTTCCGAAACTGATTGAAGTGGAAGATCTCAAAGGAATTCTGCACTGTCACAGCAAATGGAGCGATGGATTAAATACGCTGGAAGAAATGGCAGTTTCCTGCCGAGATCTTGGTTATGAATATTTCGGTATCTGCGATCACTCCAAATCAGCTGGATATGCAGGTGGATTACAGCCTGAACGCGTTATTGCGCAACAGAAAGAGGTGGACGAACTCAACGCAAAAATGGGTCCGTTCAGAATTTACAAAGGAATTGAGAGTGATATTCTCGTAAGCGGTGAACTCGACTACGAAGAAGATATTCTCAAAACTTTCGACTTCGTTGTTGCTTCTGTGCATTCCGTTCTTAAGATGGATAAAGACAAAGCCACAGCGCGACTGATTAAAGCAATTGAAAATCCATACACGCGAATTCTCGGACATCCAACAGGAAGATTACTGCTTTCGAGAGAAGGATATCCGATCGACTACGCAAAAGTGATTGATGCTTGTGCAGCCAACAAAGTAGTTATCGAATTGAATGCGCACCCGTATCGACTGGATATTGACTGGACATGGATTCCGTATTGCATGGAGAAGAATGTGATGATCAGTATCAATCCGGATTCACATGACAAAGACAGCATGACGGATGTTCGTTGGGGAACACTGGCTGCGCGTAAAGGAATGCTCACGAAAGAACTTTGTCTGAATACAAAATCATTGAGTGAATTTGATCAGTGGATCAAATCGCGCTGAAACTGAACGGAACAAATGGCAATACTGAACTCAATCGCTTCATGGCTCATGGTGAAAAGAATGCACCAGATTGAGTTATTTATGAAACATCCGCATGAAGTTCAGCAGGAATGGTTCTCTCAGCTGATCGCATCAGGTCGCGAAACGGAATTCGGAAAACTGTTTGGTTTCGATGACATAGAAACAACTGAACAATTCCGGAATAAAATTCCCGTTCAAACCTACGATTCCTTGAAGCCGTTCATCGAGCGTACGCGCAAAGGCGAACATCATTTGTTGTGGCCTGCGGAAGTGAAATGGTTTGCAAAATCCTCAGGCACGACCAACGACAAGAGTAAGTTGATTCCTGTAACGGAAGAAACACTCAAAGAGTGTCACTTCAAAGCAGGGAAAGACATGATCACTTTCTACTGCAACAATTATCCCGAACATCAACTGTTCACCGGAAAAAATCTTGCATTGGGAGGAAGTCATCAAACAGATGAATTTGAATTGCATGAAAGTTACCAAGGTGATGTTTCTGCAATCGTGATACAGAATCTTCCAATGTGGGCCGACATGTTCCGTGCTCCGAATGTTGACATTGCTTTGCTGAGCAATTGGGATGAAAAACTGCACAAGATTGCGGAAACTACAATGAATGAAAATGTTGTGAGCCTTGCCGGTGTTCCTTCGTGGATGATTGTTGTATTGAGAAAAGTACTTGAGCTTACCGGAAAGAAAAACATTCGCGAAGTGTGGCCTTCACTTGAAGTATATTTTCACGGTGGTGTAAATCTTACTCCGTATCGTCAGCAACTGCGTGAAATTATCGGGAATGAAATTCATCTTCTGGAATTATACAATGCATCAGAAGGTTTTTTCGGAATTCAGGATCAGAAAGACAGCAACGATCTTCTGCTGATGCTCGACTACGGAATTTATTACGAGTTCATTCCGCAAGGAGAATGGGATAAAGAAAATCCTGTGACGATCGGACTGGATGCAGTTGAAACAGGAAAAACTTATGCGATGGTCATTACTACAACCGGTGGCTTGTGGCGTTATGCATTGGGAGATACAATTCAATTCACTTCACTTCTGCCCTATCGTTTCAGAATTGCAGGAAGAACAAAATCCTGTATCAATGTTTTCGGAGAAGAACTGATGGAAGACAATGCGATCCGTGCGCTGGAAATTGCTTGTCAGAAAACGAATGCTGTTGTGAATGAATTCACTGCAGCCGCACGATTCTCCGGTGACCGGAAATCGGCACATCATGAATGGATTATTGAATTCACACATGCGCCCGAAAACGCGGAATATTTTGCTGAAATTCTGGACAACACATTGAAGTCACTCAATTCTGATTACGAAGCGAAACGATACGGAAATTACATTCTGCATCCATTGCAACTGCAGATTGTAGAGAGCGGCACATTTCAATCCTGGCTGAAATCCAGGAATAAATTAGGAGGACAGAATAAAATTCCGCGTTTATCGAACGAATGCACGATTGCAGATGAAATTCTGCGTTGTCGATGAAAGATTGGATCGGATTTTGCGTTATCATTGATTAATGAAACAGCGTATTTCATGCATCTTACTCGCGTTTCTTTTCTGCTCCTTCGCGATGCAGGAAATCCGGCCTGATTTCACATTGAAAGTGAAATCGGATCAGATGATCACGGATAATCTTTCCAACGTATATCTGATTCAGAATGATCAGATCCGCAAATACAACGGAAAACTTGAACTCATGAAAGAGTTCAGCAATAAAAACTTCGGAGCTATCACAACGGCAGACGTCACCAATCCGCTGCGCATCGTTTTGTTCTATCGCGATTTCGGTCGTGTGATTTTTCTCGACAATACACTCAGTCAAAACGGCGAGCCTCTTGCGATGGAAAAACTCGGCTTCCCGTTGGCCTCACTTGTTGCATCATCACATGATAACGGATTCTGGGTGTATGATCAGCCCACATTTGAAATGATTCGCTTTGATCAGAATCTCAACATAACATCGCGGAGCGGAAATCTTTCCCAGATTCTGGGAATAGAACTTCAACCTGATTTCATTCTTCAAAAAGACAATCACTTATTCCTCAACAATCCGGCGACAGGCATTCTCATCTTTGATGTTTTCGGAACATACATCAAAACTATCCCGCTGAAAGGTTTACATACCTTTCAGGTGGCGGACGAATCCATCATCTATTTTCAATATGGAGAATTGCAAGCCTGGAATTTGATCACCAACGAAA
>JBJOKQ010000020.1:0-28238 GCA_046046005.1 Bacteroidota bacterium
GGTGTACTTTCATTCCCTGTCCTTTTCTCTTGCGCGCTCCTTCTGATTTTCGATCGCAGCTTCGGAACAAGTTTCTATCTCTCCGATATCTATATCGGTGGTGAAGCGCTTTCTCAGTCAGGTGGTAGCCCGATTCTCTTCGAACACTTGTTCTGGTTCCTTGGTCACCCGGAAGTTTACATCATCATTCTTCCTGCACTCGGTCTTACATCAGAAATCATTTCTGTAAACGCACGTAAACCTATCTTCGGTTACCGCGCGATGATCACATCTATCCTCGCAATCGGATTCCTCTCATTCATCGTGTGGGGTCACCACATGTATGTTACGGGTATGAATCCATTCCTCGGCTCTGTGTTCGTATTCACAACGCTCCTGATTGCGATTCCTTCTGCGGTTAAAGCATTCAACTACATCACGACACTCTGGAAAGGTAACATTCAGTTTACTCCCGGCATGTTGTTCGCGATCGCACTCGTATCAACGTTCATCACCGGCGGTGTTACAGGTATTATCCTTGCCGATTCTGCGCTTGACATTAACGTGCACGATACGTACTTCGTTGTTGCCCACTTCCACATTGTAATGGGTGTATCTGCAATCTTCGGAATGCTCGCGGGTGTTTACCATTGGTTCCCGAAACTGTTCCTGCGTCACATGAACAAGAATTTGGGATACCTGCACTTCTGGTTGACGTTTATCAGTGCTTACGGTGTGTTCTTCCCGATGCACTTCCTCGGACTCGCAGGCGTGCCACGTCGTTACTACACCAACATGGAATTCCCGTTGTTTAATAATCTTCAGGACATTAACGTGTTGATCACGGTATTCGCAATCCTGGGCGCGTTGGCACAGATTATTTTCCTCTTCAACTTTTTCTACAGCATTTTCCGCGGCACAAAGTCATCACAGAATCCTTACGGTGCGAACACACTGGAGTGGACAACTCCAATGGCAAACATCCATGGAAACTGGCCTGGTGCACTTCCTGAAGTTCACCGTTGGGCTTATGATTACAGTAAGCCGGGAGATGAAGCCGACTTCATTCCTCAGACAGTTCCGCTTCGCGATGGCGAAGAAGATGGCGGAGGTCAACACTAAATTATACGGGTCGCATTTTGCGACCCTTTTTTTTGAATGAACGTGCGCTGCCAAAGTTTACTCTTTTCAGTTCTGCTCTTTATATGCTTCTCAGCGAACGCACAGAAGAGCAATCCTGTGCACGATTCAATCAACAAAAGTTTTCACGAGCGCATCACACTAGGCGGCGGACTCGATGGAAAGAATTCTTTCATCAGTAATCGCAAAGCACAGATATGGGGAATTAAGGCTGCTGCGGATTTCGGTAATCTCATTCAGCTCGGAATCGGCTATTACCGCCTCGATGATGATATAGAGCGCAAGATTTACTTCACTTCAGAAGGTGGTCTCATGGATTCAGCAATGGCGGAAATCCGAATGGATTACGTGTCGTGGTACGCGCGTTATGTATTTTACCGAAAGGGCAGATGGAAGTTCAGCATCATTCCGTTCCAGCTCGGCGTAGGACGATCGAGATATATGCACCGTGTTAACGATGAGAAGGTTTTTCATGCAAAACAATCAATAGTGGTTTATGAAACCGGATTCAGTATAGGTTTCCGTGCTACACGATGGCTCGGTGTTGGCGCAGATGCTGGTGTGCGCTGGATGGTGCGCGACAATCCGTACATACCTGACAAGTTCAATTCGCCAACATATTCTTTCTACGCTATTATTTACTGGACGGAAATACTTAGGACAATTGCGCCGGAGAATAAGTTTGTGAAGATGTTGTGATTGGTTCATTGTTCAACGTTACTGTTCCGAGTTCCCAATTCCTAATTCGTACATTTACACTATGAATCCTAATCTGGATCCGGAAAACGAGAACATTTCTCCTTCTGAAAAAGAAGCAGATAAATTATTGCGACCGCAGGAGTTCGAAGATTTCTCCGGACAGGACGGAGTAGTGGAGAACCTCAGAATTTTTGTTCAGGCTGCAAAGCAACGCGAAGAAGCTTTAGATCACGTTCTGCTTCACGGTCCTCCCGGATTGGGGAAAACCACTCTTGCAAATATCATTGCGCAGGAGTTAGGCGTGAGTATGAAAACAACTTCAGGTCCTGTGCTTGATAAGCCCGGAGATCTTGCGGGATTACTCACGAATCTCGACAAGTATGATGTTCTTTTCATTGATGAAATTCATCGTTTGAGTCCTGTAGTTGAGGAATATCTTTATTCGGCAATGGAAGATTACCGCATCGACATTATGCTCGACAGCGGTCCGAATGCGCGGACTGTTCAGATAAATCTGAATCCGTTTACGCTTGTAGGTGCTACAACACGTTCCGGTTTGCTTACATCTCCGTTGCGTGCACGTTTCGGAATTACTTCGCGTCTCGAGTACTATGATGCAAAACTTCTCAGCTCGATTGTAGAACGCTCTGCAGGAATTCTGAATGTTCCGATCAGTGAAGAAGCTGCTTATGAAATAGCACGCCGCAGCAGAGGAACTCCGCGTATTGCGAATGCATTGTTACGTCGTGTGCGCGACTTCGCGCAGATCAAAGGAAACGGCTCCATTGATATGGCGATTGCTCAGCTTTCATTGAAAGCACTGAACGTTGATAAGAACGGCTTGGATGAAATGGATATTCGTATTCTTTCTGCAATCATTGAGAAGTTCAAAGGCGGACCGGTTGGTATCACAACTATTTCCACTGCTGTTGGAGAAGAAGCAGGCACGATAGAAGAAGTGTACGAACCGTTTCTGATTAAGGAAGGATATCTGATCCGCACGCCGCGCGGACGTCAGGCAACGGATCTTGCATACAAGCATCTCGGAAAGATTCCAACGCGAGACAGTGGAACGCTGTTCGGAGAATAATTCATCAGCATATCAACTTTGAGTAAAGCTGTACATACTGCGATTGTGAAATCGGAGGCGAAACGTCTCGGATTTGATTATTGCGGAATTTCTGCAGCAGGATTTCTCGAAGAAGAAGCACCGCGATTGGAGCAATGGCTGAAGAGCAATATGCATGGAGAAATGAGTTATATGAATAATCATTTCGATATGCGTCTTGATCCGAGGAAGCTGGTGCCGGGTGCGAGGAGTGTGATTTCGCTTTTGCTGAATTATTACACGGATGCAACGCAGCAAGATTCTCGCGCACCGAAAATTTCGAAGTACGCCTACGGTGAAGATTATCACTTTGTGATCAAGGACAAACTTCATGAAATGCTCAATACGCTGGAAGAAAAAATCGGAAGAAGTATTGGAGGTCGCGCGTTTGTGGATTCTGCACCGGTGATGGACAAAGCATGGGCGAAGAAAAGCGGATTGGGTTGGATCGGTAAGAATGCGAATCTTATCAATAAAAAATCCGGATCATTTTTCTTCATTGCAGAACTCATTCTTGATGTCGAGTTCGAATACGATCAACCCATCGGAGATTTCTGCGGAACCTGCACGCGATGTATTGATGCTTGTCCTACGGAAGCAATTGTAAATCCGCATGTCGTTGACGGAAGCAAATGCATTTCCTATTTCACGATAGAATTGAAGTCAGCAATTCCAGATAGCGAGAAAGGAAAATTTCAGAACTACATGTTCGGTTGCGACATCTGTCAGGACGTATGTCCATGGAATCGTTTCTCAGTTCCTCACTCAGAGTCGCGATTCAATGCCAATGAGAAATTGCTCAGCATGAAGCGTGCAGAGTGGACGGAAATAACAGAAGATGTGTTCCGGGAACTGTTCCGCAAGTCGGCGGTAAAACGAACGAAGTTCGAAGGTTTGAAGAGGAATATCAAGTTCCTCGAAGAGTGAAATTCTACGTACGCGCGAAATTCTGATACGCTTCACGGATCAGATCGCCGTACAAATGACCGAATGTGGTCAATGCCCAGGCTTTGAGTAAAAGCGCCTCATCGGGCTTCAAACGATGAAGCATTTTCATTAATTCTTTCTGAAACAAAGCGCGGTCGAAGCTCACGCTTTTAAGGATGTGTTTACTGAACTCAAGCATAATCTATCTCTCCTTTACTTTCTGTTGAATGAATTCAACAATGCTTTAACGCGAAACAGTGAATCCAAGATACATCCGCAATGTTAAAATTCCTATAAGAAGGGAATCCGAGTTGCTAACATCCTGCGTTTCAGAAAGAAAAATCCTCTGAAAATCACTGTTTTCAGAAAGTCGCGGAAGCCGGAAAATTATTTTGTTTCGCCCCAGCGGAAACTTTGCTGGTCGAGCCCGCACAGATCAATGACGCGATCAACAACTGTTGCTGCTGCTTCGTCGATTGTTTTCGGGTTGCTGTAAAACGAAGGAGAAGCCGGACAGATGATTCCGCCTGCTTCTGTAACAGTTTTCATGTTGTTGATGTGAATCAAACTTAAAGGCGTATCACGCGTAACGAGAATAAGTTTACGTCGTTCTTTGAGCATCACATCTGCAGCGCGCGTGATAAGATCATCGGAAATTCCGTGCGCAATACGACCGAGAGTTCCCATTGAACAGGGAACAACAATCATTGCATCATATTTTGCCGAGCCTGATGCGAATGGAGCATTGAAATCTTTACGATCGTAAAATGCAAATCCGTAATCATTCCATGATTCGTTGGTGCGTTCTGATTTCCAGATGAGTTTTGCATTGTCAGACATCACGATTCCAACATGCGCAATCTGATTCTTCAACGCAGCTAGTTTTTGCAACAACACATCTGCATAAACAGATCCGCTGGCACCGGTGATCGCAACAACAATTTTCTTCCCGCTCATAATTTTATTCTTTACCGTTCGGCAACGTATAAACTACAGAAAGAGTAACCACGTTGTTATACATTCCCATGTTAAATAAATCCTGATACCAAACGGGATACAGAATCGGTCCGAATTTTTTCACAGGAAGTAATGAGTTTACACTTCTGAAATCCAAACTGAATTTTTCATTCAGACGATAACCGATTCCCAAGACTGCCGACAATTCCATTTTCTTGAAATCGCGAGGAGTGATTTCCGAGTAGCTGTCCCATTCGCGCACTTTGAAAAGATATCCGAGTGAAGCGCCTCCTTCAATGAAAATGTGTTTTGATCCGTATCGAACCAGTAACGGCACCTCTATGTAATTCATTCGCAATTCGAAGTACGTGTAATCGCCGATGTTGGGATTTGTGAGTTTGCGACTTCCTTTTTTGGAATATTGCATTTCCATTACAAACTGCACTTGCGCATCAGGATTCGTTTGCACAAAAGCACCGCCTACATAGCCGAGTTGATGAAATCCGGAATAGCTGTCGCCATGAATCTGACAGCCGCTTAATCCTCCAATAAGTCCGGCGCGGAAGGTTTGTTGCGCCGAAACAGAGGCTGTAATCAGAAGAGCAAAAAAGAGCAGGCGTAATTTCATAGTGCAAAGTTACGCCAATACCTGCTAAAGGTCTTCTTCCCAGGCTTGAATTACTTCCTGAGTAGTAACGTCATAGAGGATGGCTACCAAGTGGCAATGAGATGCATCATAAGCAACAGGAAGCGTGTAAGCGGAAGGAAGCGTATAGCTCCAGGTAGTTCCGACTACAGATGTGCCTGTAAACACCTGTGTTCCTGTGATGGATCCCGGAGTATTCACGCATTCGCGTAATACATGCTCAAATACGAATTGCGAATCGCACGCAGTTCCATCTGTTTGCCAGCCCACCATTCCGCTTTCGGTAAGCATTACTGCAACGTTCAGATTGCCGGTATATGCTTGCAACCATGTGCCCCAGGCAGTGAATGTAAGAGCGCGGGTATTGGTGTTATACACCGGATCAAGATGAATGGATGTTGCAGCATTTTCCTGAACGATGCTGTCAACAAGTGCAGGCCAAGCTCCGCGGGTTATCACTTGATCAGATGGGTGCAGGCGGTTTACCAATCCTTGTGGTGGAGATGAAGGTCCTGCCGGCCACGTTGCACTATAGCTAAGACCGGTAGGGCAGCGGAAATCTTCTGCAAAAGCACCCGGAACTCCTGTTGCGCAGTTCGGCAGTGGATGCGGAGGACATGGTTCTGCGAAGTAATCATCATGAATGGAAATCGCAATGAACGATTCACCATAAATGGAATCGAGTGTATGAATATCACGTGCAGCAGCAGGACATGCAATACATGTATGGCCTGTCCATTCTTCAATCAATGCAACACGCTTGGTGGTATCAAAATTTCCACCTCCGTTAATGACCACATCACGCGGAGCGGTTACATAATCGCACATGCTGAAAAGAAATACAGCAGCAACAGCAGCGACGGAAATATATTTTGCGTTTCTCATTTGAACTAAGTTAATCAATTCAATCGTTAAAAAGAACTGGTGATTGACAATGTGAAGCCGTTGGATGCAGGAACGAAGCGGCAAACTCCGCCTACGCAGAATATACCTGCACGCTGCTTTCCGTAACCCACAACAATACGGTTTGTGCCCCAATAATAACCGGCCTGCACATTCATATAGTGAATACGAAGATCTTCATGTTTGTTTCCGTAATTGTATTGATCCATTGCTGCAGCGAAAAAGTGTTCGCCGATTGTAAGTTCGGCCAATGCCATTCCCCAGCTGCCGTAATCTTCTTTTGCATACATATGTTCAAGATCTGTACGAAGCGTGAGCTTATCGTTCAGTTTGAAAATCAAATCGAACACGGCATAATGCGTCATGATGATCGGATAACCGATCTTTCCTTCAATGACATTCTTGTTGTATTGCAGAACACCGGTGAGGAAAGTTCCCTTGAATTTCGGACTGAACTTCTTGAACACTTCAATATTCACATCCTGAAAATACAACGCCCCTAAACCGAAAAGATTTGTTTCATATCCGAGTGCAGTTGTTGCTTCGTCATGAAGTTCGGTTGAATCGAGTCCGTGCGCTTGTGAGTAATTTAACGTAAGACTCGTTCCGTATTTTCCTCCGAGTGCGGTTCCTTTTTTGAATTTGTAACCGATTTCAGCCTGCCACGAAATTTCCCCATTCGGTTGTGTAGCATATGGATAATATGCTGCCAACTGATACGTGTGTTGTTTGGTGAGTGCCGGGAGATAATTGATGATTGCTGTATTTCCCGCTGCATCACGATCGGAGCGGAATCCGAAATTGTCAATCTGTTTCGCTGCCACCATAATTCCCAAACCTTTCGTTGCGTAAGTTGCGCTTACGAACAAAGCTGTTCCGGGTTTATAGATGTAGTTGTTTCCTAATGTAGGATCGTTGATTTTATATCCCCATTCACCAAACAAATTCAGTTTCGGACGAATGATATTCATCCGCGCGCTCCAAGCGCCGACATTCTGCGGCATATCAAGAAGCGGGTTCTGATCAATCTGATAACGACTTACGAAATTACCACCGATGATGAATGTCGTTTTACACGAATCCATTTTATGTCCGAGCAAAGTGTTCAGATTGATTTCTCCGTCGATACCACGCACAATACCCGGCGAAGAAGTAAAAAACGTACGCTGTTTGCCCCATACGCCTTTAATTGCAAGTCCTTTTACTTTAGTAAAACGAACTCGGGCACCATCAAGAGCGTTGTCGTATCCCAATCCGCGATCTTCGAATGCGCGATAAACAATACCGCTGCCGAATTGGTCGTAACTGCTTCCGACTGTAATTTCAAGTCCGTCGTTATTGTACGTTGCAAAACGATACGGAATGCCCGTTCCCTTATATTCAACCGGGAATCCCTGCATTACATTAAGGTAATGTTCGTAGCGTATTCCGGCCATGAACTTACCGTTCGTGTAAATCAGATTTCCGAATCCGTTTGATAAAGCTTTTTCAGGAACAGCAGGAGCTCCGATCAATGAGTCAGGGTTGTAATACTGCGCATCAATCTGAAAATTTCCGTGAATCTGCCCATTTCCCAGCCCGGGAATCTGCGCATGCAAATCACAAAAGATTCCGGAAAGGGCAACCGGAATCAGAACTAAAAGTTTCTTCACTTCTCAGCGTTTAATTAAGTGCGATTATTTTTTCTCTGCAGCTGCAGCGGCTTCTTTCACATGCTTGTAGATGTCTTCAACACCGCCATTCGGGTTGTAAACATTCGTTTGCCATGTAACTTCATTATTACCGTTCAATACGAACGTATGCGGAACGTTATTTACGTTCATTGCGCGTTTGAAATCCTGATTCTCGTCCAGATAAACTTCATACGTCCATTCCTGCTGCTCAACGTAAGGCTTCACCTTCGGAGAATTACGTGCATCATCAATGGAAACAGCGATTACTTTAACGCCGGTTTCTTTCTGCCATTCTTCATACACTTCCGCAATCTCATTCAATTCTTTTTTACATGGTGCGCACCATGTTGCCCAAAACGAAACCACAATCGGCTTCCCGTTGTTGCTGAAACTTCCGGTATTAATGATTTTACCATCAAGACCTTTCACATCAACCGCAGCAAGCTTCTGAAGATTGTCTTGTTTAAGAGTAAATGCCGTAAACAGCAGAAAAGCTGCGGCAATTTGCATGGTAGAGAAAACCTTTTTCATAATTTTTCTGTGTAAATCGTTTTGTTGAGCAATGTAAAATTAGGCATTAGCCTTTAATAGAGGGCAAATTCCGCGCCAGAATCGGCATTGTTTTAGTATGGCATTATTGATCAATTCTTGCCCAGAATTGACAAATGGTCGAAATAACCCTGTATGCGGTCATTGAATTCAGATTTTGTTTCATTATGTTTGTAATAGCTCAACAGTTAATACCAAACAAATCAAAGGCATGAAAAAACTAGTACTCTCTTCGATCTTAGGCTTTGCAGCAATCGGTGTATCTGCACAAAGTTTCCATATTCTTGATGCCGGCAGCCAGACTGTAACCAACGGCTCAACTATTACTTATTATGTAGATCAGACTACAGCTCTTGAAACGCACGACTTTGAAGTACATAACATGTCTTCAAGTCCTGTAACTGCGAAAGTGCGCAAAGCAATTCAATCGCAAGCTGATCCGGGAAGTACTTTCTATTTCTGTACCAACCAGAACTGCTATACACCAACCACAGTTCTTTCCGGAAATGTGGCTATGAACGCAGGTGCGAGTTTCCAGCTTATCACTGACTTCACTCCGAACAACGCAATCGGTACTTCACTGGTTCGTTACTCTGTTTTCAATACTGCTAATCCTTCTGACTCTGCATATTTCTTCATTGAATATATTGTTGGTCAGACTTCAGTGAACAACCTTTCAATGGTGAAAGCAAACATCGGAACTCCGAATCCGAATCCTGCTTCATCAGTGTTCTCAATGAACTACAACCTCGGAAGCTCTTTCGGAAAAGGTGAAGCAAAACTTGTGATTTACAATATGCTTGGTGCAGTTGTAAGAACTGAATCACTTTCTGATATGCAGGGAACAATGAAGATGGATGTATCAACTCTTGAAAACGGAGTTTACTTCACTTCAATGGAAGTTGATGGAAAACAAGTTGCAACAAAACGCCTTGTGGTTTCACACTAATCACCATGAAGAAATTATTTTCTAAAGCGGCTATTGCCGCTTTTTTATTTGCCGGCTCATTGAACGCACAAAGTTCAATGGAGATTCACGATGTTTTCGGAAACATCGTTGATGGCGATACGATGTATTATTACGTTCCTGTGAACGGAACACATTACACTGATTTCCATCAGTACAATCTTCGCGACACAGCAATTACGTACAAAGTGAAGAAAACGCAGGTTACAATGACTGCCACTTCATCTGCATGGTTTTGTATATACTACAACTCCGATGCAAATAATCCGCAGAGTCAATGTTATATTCCTTCAACAATGAACTCCGGCGATTTTGTTACTGATAGCGCGGCTCATAACCTGTTATTGGCTGATTTTGCTGCAGGCGCAAACTCCGGTGTTTCTATTGTAACATACAAGTTCTATGACAAATACAACACTGCAGATTCTTCGGTGATAACTTTGATTTACGTTGTTACTCCTGTTGGTGTAGAAGAAGTTGTTACTCCGGCAATTATTGCAATGTATCCGAATCCGACGAGCGGCAATACTGCAATTCAACTCAGCAATGAGAGTGATGAAAATGCGATAGTTCACGTAACAGACATTACAGGACGCGTTGTTTTCATTCAGCCAATGAATGCAACCGGCGATGTGTTCAATATTCCGTCTTCTGAATGGGAAAAAGGAATGTACATGGTGTCGGTAATTTCGGATAACCGTATTACTTCTGTACAGCGACTGATTGTAGAGTAGAAAATTTATTCAGCAGCCAAGAGCTGCTCAACAAGATGAGGCAGGGCAATCCCTGCCTTTTCTTTTAGATGTGTGAGATCCGGAATTCCGTGAACCGGAACATCATTCGGATCCACTACGTAAATTTTTGTTCCGGGTTGCACGTGATTGATAAGCCCCGCAGCCGGATAAACGTTGAGTGAAGTGCCAACTGTAATCAGAATATCAGCAGTGAAAGTAATATCCTGTGCGCGCGTCATTTCCGGAACCATTTCTCCGAACCATACGATGTGCGGACGCAATTGTGAACCTTGTTTGCAGCGGTCGCCGGGATTCAGTTCCCAACTTTTGAGATCGTAGATCAGTGACGGATCGTAAGTGCTTCGCGCTTTCCGTATTTCTCCGTGAAGGTGAATTACATTGGAAGACCCGGCACGTTCATGCAGATCATCAACATTCTGTGTGATTACGGAAACCTTGAAGTGCTTCTCCAGAGTAACAAGCGCTTTGTGACCTTCATTCGGTTGCGCCTCCAATACTTGTTTGCGACGCTCATTGTAGAATTGCAGTACCAAGCCCGGATTCTTACGCCAGGCTTCCGGTGTTGCCACTTCGGTAATGTCGTATTTGTCCCATAATCCGCCATTATCACGGAAAGTGCTGATTCCGCTCTCGGCACTCATGCCGGCACCGGAGAAAACGACAATATGCTTTCTGTTTGCCATTGGGGTTTGAGCAGGGAAGGTAAGGTTTTTTCATTGGCAAAAAGCGCGATTTTGTCCGCATTTCGAACACTGGAAATCATTACCTTCGTCGTTCCGCTTTTTTATAAGCGGCAGCCAACATAAATACTTATGGCAAAATTCAGAAAGCAGGAAGCGCTCGACTATCACTCACAAGGTCGACCAGGTAAGATTGAAGTAATTCCGACCAAGCCGTACAGCTCACAGCGCGACTTAACCTTGGCATATTCGCCCGGTGTAGCCGAGCCATGTTTGGATATTGAAAAGAATCCCGAAGACGCATATCGCTATACTTCCAAAGGAAATCTTGTTGCTGTAATCTCCAACGGAACAGCGGTTCTCGGGTTGGGAGATATCGGCCCGCTGGCTTCAAAACCGGTGATGGAAGGAAAGGGAATGCTTTTCAAAATTTACGCTGACATTGATGTGTTCGACATTGAAGTTGATGCGAATGACATTGACACTTTTGTCCAGACTGTAAAGGCAATTGCTCCGACCTTCGGAGGTATCAACCTCGAGGATATCAAAGCACCGGAATGTTTCGAAATTGAAAGGCGACTGAAAGAGGAACTTGATATTCCTTTGATGCATGACGATCAGCATGGAACAGCAATTATTTCCACTGCAGCGTTGATCAACGCGTGCGAAATTGCCGGAAAGAAATTGAGCGAAGTGAAACTCGTTGTGAATGGCGCAGGCGCATCTGCAATTTCATGTGCGAGGATGTATGTTGCTGTTGGTGTCAACAAGGCTAACATCACGATGCTCGACAGTAAAGGAATTATTACTGACGACCGGGAAGGTCTTGACGAGAACAAGAAATTTTTCGCCCGCAAAAAAGACAAACGCGAAACGCTTGCTGACGCTATGAAAGGCGCAGATGTTTTCGTTGGTCTTTCCAAAGGAAATGTTGTGAACGCGGACATGGTACGCGGCATGGCAGATCGTCCTGTGGTGTTTGCATTGGCAAATCCTGATCCGGAAATTTCATACGACGAAGCAATGTCTGCACGTCCTGATATTATCATGGCAACAGGTCGTTCCGATCATCCTAACCAAGTGAATAATGTTCTTGGTTTCCCGTTCATTTTCCGTGGAGCACTTGATGTTCGTGCAACGCAGATAAACGAAGCAATGAAACTTGCTGCGGCGTATTCCATTGCACAACTTGCAAAAGAACCTGTTCCGGATGACGTGAATCTCGCTTACGATACACGCAATCTTTCATTCGGACCAACATACATCATTCCGAAACCGATTGACAGCCGATTGATTTCAACTGTTGCTCCTGCTGTTGCAAAAGCTGCAATGGATTCAGGCGTAGCACGCAAGTCAATTACGGATTGGGACATGTATCGCATGGAACTCAACAGTCGACTCGGTCTTGACAACAAATTGATGCGCACCGTTACATCTAAAGCGCGTCAGAATCCGAAGCGGGTTGTATTTACAGAAGCGGATACCTACAAGATTCTGAAAGCCGCGCAGGTGGTGAAGGACGATGGAATCGCGAAGCCGATTCTGCTTGGAGATATTGAGAAAATCAAGCGTTTGATCGACGAAAATAATCTCGATCTCGGAGATACGTTGATTATCGATCCGCGCAGTGAAGCGCAGGAAGACAATCGTTACCGTTTCAGCGAAATGCTTTATCAGAAACGTAAACGTCGCGGACTGACACAGTACGAAGCAAAAAAACTGATGCAGGATCGCAACTATTTCGGGGCGATGATGGTGGAGACCGGCATGGCAGATGCCATGATTTCCGGGCTTACCAGAAAATACGGAGTTCCGGTTCGTCCTGCGCTTCAGTGTATTGGCGTTCAGGATGGCGTGAAGAAAGTTGCCGGGATGTACATGATCTCCAACAAGCAAGGCAACTTTTTCTTTGCCGACACGACTATGAATGTGGAACCCACTGCCCAGGAGCTGGTTGACATAACGGTCCTCACAGCACAGGCGGTAAGACAATTCAACATCGTGCCACGAATCGCATTGCTTTCTTACACCAATTTCGGCTCGGCCGAAGGACCACTTCCGGAGAAAGTCCGTGAAGCGGTATCAATCCTTCACCGCGATTATCCGGGATTGATTGTGGACGGAGATCTGCAGGCGAATTTCGCACTGAACAACGAACTGCTCAAGGAAGTATTTCCATTCAGCGAATTAGTAGGAAAGAAAGTGAACACGCTGATTTTCCCTAACCTCGCTTCAGGAAATATCGCTTACAAAATGATGCAGGAATTGGGCGGAGCGGAAGCGATCGGACCGATTCTTTTGGGAATGAAGAAGCCAGTGCACATTCTTCAGCTCGGAAGTTCAGTTCGTGAAATCGTGAACATGGTGACGATTGCCGTAATGGATGCACAAACAAGAAAGCAGTAAGCGATGTACAATCATTTTGCAGGGAAAGTAACAGTAAAAACGCCGACATACGTGGTGCTCGAATGCGCCGGTGTGGGTTATTTGCTGAACATTTCTCTACATACTTTCAGCAAAGTTCCTGATACAGGCAATGCTGTATTGCTCGCTCATCTTGCTGTGCGTGAAGACGCAATGGTCCTTTATGGTTTCGCTGATGAAGAGGAACGCGAACTCTTTAAACAACTTATTTCTGTTTCCGGAGTCGGAGCCGGCACAGCAAGGATGATTCTTTCATCCATGAATCCTTCCGAAATCGTCTCGGCAATTCATTCCGGTAATGTTGCAGCGCTGAAATCCATTAAGGGAATCGGTGAAAAATCGGCACAGCGGATAATCGTTGATCTGAAAGGCAAAGTTGGTAAAGGCCATTCAGACAGCGCATTACAATTTGCTGCGGCAGACAATAAACACCGCGAAGAGGCGTTATCTGCTCTTGTTGCGCTCGGTTTTGCGCGTAACATGGCAGAGAAAGCAGTTGACAAATCCATCCGTTCAGAGGGGAATGTGGTTTCCGTTGAACATCTGATCAAACTAGCATTGAAAAACCTCTGATATTAAACGACTTTGAACGCATTTCTTAAATATACAGTAGTTGCCGCCGCTTCCGTTTCATTGCTCGCCGTAGTGATGACGAGTGATGCGCGTATTGCGGGCGGGCATCGCGGATTGGTTGGAGGAAACGATTCTCCGACTGTTCCGGATTCCATGGCTTATCCTTTCCAGGATCAGAGCGGATTGGACCCGATGTATTGGGACAATAACGCGCCATTGAAGTTGAACGATCCGTCCAACATCAAAACCACAGTTACTTATAATCCGGATTCGAATACATACGAAGTACAGCAGAAAATCGGAAACAATATCGATTACCGTCCGCCAACGTACATGACGTTCGAAGAATATCTCTACTACGATATTCAGCATTCCGTTCACGATTACTGGAAACAACGTTCCAATGCAGAAAGTGCTGCGCAGGGACGTGGAGAGAAAGGATTGATTCCTCCGATTAAAATCAGCAGTGAAAAATTCGACCGCATTTTCGGTGGAGGAACAATTGATATTCGTCCGCAAGGTTCTGCCGAATTGATTTTCGGTGTAAACGTGAACCGCACAGACAATCCCGCGTTACCGGAACGTCAGCGCAGAATTTCAACTTTCGATTTCGATGAGAAGATTCAGCTGAACGTAGTTGGTAAAATCGGGGAGAAGCTGAAACTCACCACGAACTACAACACGGAATCCACTTTCGAATTCGAGAATCAGATGAAACTCGAATACACCGGATTCGAAGATGAAATCATCAAGAAAATTGAAGCCGGTAACGTGCAGTTTGGATTGAATTCATCACTCATCACGGGTTCACAAACACTCTTCGGTATTAAAACTGAATTCCAGTTTGGACGACTCACGATGACGAACATTATCTCGCAGCAGCGCGGTAAAAAATCGGAAGTCAACGTAACGGGCGGTGCGCAGGTAACGAATTACGAAGTAAACGGCGATAACTACGAAGCGAATAAACACTTCTTCCTCTCTCAGTATTTCGTGCATCATTATAATACTGCGCTCGCGAATTTCCCTGTTATCAATTCCGGTGTTGCAATTACACGTGTGGAAGTTTGGGTAACAAACAGAACAGGTGTTGTAGATAATACGCGAAACATTGTTGCATTCACTGATATCGGTGAAGATACATTGGAAAGTGTGGGTTCATCTTTCATCAGTTCAAACCCAACTGTTGCTGCAGTGCCGGATAACGACCGCAACGATTTGTACAGCACTTTGATTACCAGTTACAGTGATCTCCGTAACATCAACATTCCGCTTCAAACAACTTTTGCATTCCTGCAAAGTGCATACGGTTTCCAGCAATCCGTGAACTACGAACGTGTGAACAACGCACGTCGTCTTCAGCCAACTGAATATACCATCAATGAGCGTCTCGGATTCATTTCGTTGAACCAGGCTTTGAATTACGATGAAGTTGTTGCTGTATCGTTTCAGTATACACTCAATGGTGAAGTTTATCAGGTGGGTGAATTCTCAACTGATGGTGTAGGCGGACAGGATGCGTTGATTCTGAAATTGCTGAAGAGTACGAACAACGTTCCGAAAGTAGCGAGCGGAATTCGTTACAAGACTTGGGATCTGATGATGAAGAACATCTATTCCATCGGTGCGTATCAAGTGAATCCGCAGGATTTTATTTTGCAGGTTTGGTACAACAACCCATCTACGGGAACAGATATTCCATTCATTCCGGAAGGACCGATTAATGGTATTCCGTTGATTCAGGTAATGAATCTGGATAAACTCAATCAGCAACAGCAACCATCTCCCGACGGACAGTTTGACTTCATTGATCGAGTCACAATTTACGCCAACAACGGACGAGTCATTTTCCCTGTAACAGAGCCATTCGGTGAATGGCTGAATGGAAAATTTGCGGGCGATCCGAACCAGCAGCAATTGTATCTGAAATACGGTTATCCGCAGTTGTATGACTCAACCAAAACAGTTGCATCGACTACGTTCGCAGGTAAGAACCGCTTCAAGCTGAAAGGCTCTTACAAGTCATCTTCAAACTCCGACATTTCGTTGAATGCGGTGAACGTTCCTCAGGGATCAGTAACCGTTACGGCTGGCGGAGCTCCGCTGACGGAGAACGTGGATTATACTGTCGATTACACCTTGGGTCGCGTTCGTATCATCAATGAAAGTATATTGAATTCCGGTGTGCCGATCAAGATTTCATTGGAGAGTAATTCATTGTTTGCAATTCAGTCGAAAACACTTTGGGGTACGCATTTGAATTATCGTGTGAATCGTGATTTCAATATCGGCGGTACTGTAATGAATCTTACTGAACGTCCGATCACGCAGAAGATTAATATCGGTGATGAACCGATGAGCAATACCATTTGGGGATTTGATGTCAACTACAGAACCGATGCGCCATTCCTGACGCGTGCGGTAGACAAACTTCCGTTGATCAGTACGAAAGCACCATCATCAATTGCAGTGCAAGGTGAATTTGCTTATCTCGTTCCGGGTCACAACAAGGCAATTGGTGCGAACGGAAATTCATACATCGATGATTTTGAAGGAACGCAATCTGCGATTGATATACGCGCCCCGCAAAGCTGGTCGCTTGCATCCGTACCGCAATTACAACCTACACGTTTTCCGGAAGCGAGCAGCGATAGTTTATTCAGCGGATTGAATCGTGCAAAGTTTGCGTGGTATGTAATTGATCCGTTGTTTCTGCGTCCGGATAACAACCTGAAGCCGGATCACGTTACGTTGGCAGATCAATCGGATCACCGAGTGCGTGAAGTATTGGAAACAGAAGTATTCCCGAACAAGCAACCGCCGAATGGTCAGCCGTTGAACGTATCAATGCTTGATCTTGCATTCTATCCTGAAGAGCGCGGGCCGTATAACTTCGATGCAAAACCTACGCAGTTCTCCGCAGGTTTGAATTCAAACGGTTTCCTGAATGATCCTGCATCGCGTTGGGGCGGTATGATGCGTCGTATCGAAACAAACGATTTCGAAGCGGCAAACATCGAGTACATTCAGTTCTGGATGATGGATCCGTACAACGAAGATGTTCCTTCATCTCAACAAAACTCTACAGGAGAATTGGTAATCAACCTCGGAAATATTTCCGAAGATGTGCTGAAAGATTCACGTAACGCTTTCGAAAACGGAAATCCTGTAAGCGCCGATCTTTCATTGGTTGATTCAACAGCTTGGGGCCGCGTTCCGGTTGTGCAATCGATTGTCAATGCATTCGACAATGATCCGGACAAACGTAAACTACAGGATGTTGGTTTGGATGGTTTGGGTGATGATGACGAATCAACTTATCACAGAGAATATCTCGACACATTAGCCCAATTGTACGGAACAGCATCAACTGCGTACCAGAATGCATTGCTTGATCCTGCAGGCGACAACTATCATTATTATCGCGGATCAGATTACGACGCTTCGTCCAAACCGATTCTTGAGCGCTACAAAAAGTTTAATGGTCCGGACGGAAACTCACCGGCAACAGGTCAGGCGAATGATGATGGCTATTCGGAAGATTATCCTACACAGGCAACAACATTACCGAATCAGGAAGACATCAACCGTGATAACACGTTGAATGAAACGGAAAGTTATTACGAGTACCGCATCAAGATGGATCCGACTAACGTAAATCCGAACAACGTTGGTAATAACTACATCACGGATGTTTATCAAACTTCTGTAACAACGAAAGACGGTCGTACACGTCCGATTACCTGGTATCAGTTCCGTGTCCCTGTTCGTTCTTACGATGCGAAAGTGGGGAATATCGAAAACTTCAACTCGATTCGTTTCGTGCGTATTTACATGCGCGAGTTTGATAAGCCCGTTGTGTGTCGTTTTGCACGTTTGGAACTTGTGCGTAGCGACTGGCGCAAATATCAGTTCTCGTTGTTGTATCCGGGTGAATATATCAGCAACGATCAGTCTGATACCGAATTTGAAATTGCTGCAATCAACATCGAAGAGAACGGAAACCGCACGCCGATTAATTACGTTCTTCCTCCGGGAATTGATCGTGAGCAGAACGTGCAGAGTGCAACATTGGTTCGTTTGAATGAGCAATCACTTTCAATGAAAGTGTGTGATCTTGAAGATGGCGATTCACGTGCAGCATTCAAGACGGTGAACAACATGGATGTTCGTTCTTACAAGAAGATCCGCATGTTCATGCACGCAGAGCAGCGCGCAGGAAGCAACCAGCCTTTGAACGATGGAGACGTAACAGCTTTCATCCGTATCGGTACTGATTATACAGACAACTATTACGAGTACGAGATTCCGATGAAGGTTACTCCTGCAGGGAACTATTCTCCGAATGATGAAACGGATCGCTACAAAGTTTGGCCTGCAGATAACACAATGGAGCTTTCATTTGAATTGCTTCAGTACGTGAAACAGCAGCGAAACATTGCACTCGCAAACGGAACAGCATCATTAACCGCAGAATTTACAATTGCAGATCCTGAACATCCGGATCGTCGTGTAACAGTTAAAGGAAATCCGAACCTTGCTTCAATACGCATTTTCATGTTAGGGGTTCGTAATCCGAAAATGACAAGTGCATCTACCAACGATGATGGATTGCCGAAATGTGCGGAAATCTGGTTCAACGAATTGCGTCTGACCGATTTTGATGAGCAAGGCGGTTGGGCAAGTACTGCACGTGTAACAGCGAAGCTTGCTGATCTGGGAACGGTGAACCTTTCCGGAAGTATGGCAACTCCCGGATTCGGAAGTATTGAGAAGAAAGTGAGTGAACGTTTGCGTGAGAAGCAAATGAACTATGATGTTTCAACGCAATTGGAACTCGGACGTTTCTTCCCTGAAAAACTTGGAATCCGTTTGCCATTGTTCTGGGGTTATGGTGAAACATTCATCACGCCGCAATTCAATCCGCTTGATCCGGACATTCTGTTAGCGCCGGTTTTGGGCAATGAAGATTTGACAGGGCAGGCGCGAGATTCCATTCGAGGAGCCACTGTTGATTACTCGCGAAGGAAGTCGTTGAACTTTACCAATGTGCATAAAGAAAAAGGTAAAGGCGCCAAAGGACACATTTGGGATATTTCGAATTTCACATTCAGTTATGCGTACACGGAAATTTACCGTCATAACGTGAATATTGAATATTCATCAGCGAAAAACCATCGTGGCGGTGTTACGTGGTCGTATCAACCGCAGATCAAACCTTTGAAACCATTCGAAAAACAGAAATGGGCGAAAGGAAAATGGATGACGATCTTCAGAGAGTTCCAATTCTCTCCGTTACCGAATTCAATGGGTGTTACGATGGATATGAATCGTACGTACAGCGAATTGAAGTCGCGTAACATCACCGGATACAATGATCTGTTTACACCTGTGAACTTCAATAAGAATTTCACCTGGAACAGAAATTATGATTTGCGCTGGGACATTACCAAGAATCTGAAACTTGATTTCAGTGCTGATAACGTGGCGCAGGTTCTTGAACCTTACGGGAAGATTGACTCTGAAGAGAAGAAGGATACGTTGATTGATAATATCCGCGGATTCGGAACAACGATGACGTATCACCATCAAACGAATGCGTCGTATACTTTCCCGATCAACAAAATTCCGGTTTTCGATTGGGTAACAGGAAACGTTCGTTATGCAACAGGCTACACCTGGACACGCGCACCATTAGCTGCGGATTCAGTAGGTAATGTTATTGGTAACAACGCACAGTGGCAATGGACCGGTCAGTTGAACATGGTAACATTGTACAACAAGGTTCCTTACCTGAAGAAAGTAAACAACAAGAAAGTAGGAACGCCATCGCAACAACCGAGAGCAACAGGTCCTGGTCGTGGTGGCAGTGAACCGCCAAAAGATACAACGAAGAAGAAGGACGATGATCAGTTCCTGATTGTTGAATATCTGGCAAGAGCGGTGATGAGTGTGCGTACAGTGTCGGTGAATTACTCAACGAACTCAACGTTATCACTTCCGGGTTATGCGAAGCGAACTCAAATACTCGGAATGGATGAGAAGTTTGAAGGACCAAGTGTCGGATTCCTTTTCGGTAAGCAGAAAGGGTTCGGTCCGAACGCTGTTGAATTCCCGATTTACGCAGTAGAGAATGATTGGTTGGTGCAAACACAATCGTTGTTCACGCCGTTCACGCGCGGTCATTCTGAAAACTTCACTGCGCGTGCTGCACTGGAACCTTTCCCTGATCTGAAGATCGAATTGACTGCCAATAAAACAACATCGTTGAACAAGAGTGAATTCTTCCGTTGGAACGGAACTACTCAGGAATACGAAAGTCAGTCGCCAACAGAAACAGGAAGCTTCAGTATTTCCATCATTGCATGGAAGACTTCTTTCAAAGGCGAAAGAAAAGAAGATCACTTCTCTGAAGTATTCCAGCAGTTCCTTGATAACCGCGCAGTAATTTCAGGCCGTCTTGGTGTTGACAATCCATATTCAACAGGTATCAACTCAACCGGTTTTGCAGATGGATACGGAAAGACATCACAGGATGTTTTGATTCCTGCGTTCCTTGCAGCTTATACCGGTAAATCAGCATCGAACAGTTCATTGAGTATGTTCCCTGCAGTGCCGCTTCCTAACTGGCGTATTACGTATGACGGTTTGACGAAGTATCCGAAGATCAAGAAGAAGTTCAAGACCGTTGCGATCGGGCACACGTATCGTTCGACTTACACGATGAGCGGATATCAGACGAACCTGAATTTCCAGGACGCAGACGGAGACGGATTCTCAGATAACATTCGTAACGTATCGTTGGATTTCGAAAGCAAATATCAGATCGGAACGGTGCAGATTTCTGAACAGTTCAGTCCGCTTATCAGTATTGATGTTCAGTGGGCGAGCAAGAAGAACATTTCAACTAAAGTTGAATTCAAGAAAGACCGTACGTTGAGCTTGAGTCTTGCGAACACACAGCTGACAGAAGTTAGCGGACGTGAGATTGTAGTGGGCATGGGTTACAGAATTCCGCAGTTGGAGTTGAAGTTCTTCAAGAAGTTCATGAACGGAAAGATCAAGCCTCCGGTGAGTGATTTGAATCTGCGAGCTGATATTTCTTACCGCAACAACCAAACAGTTATTCGTAAGAGCGTAGAGGAAATTGACGTGCTCACTGCAGGACAGAATATTTTCTCAATCAAGACTTCGGCCGATTATCAGATGAACGATAAGTTAATTGTTCGCTTCTTCTGTGATCGTGTAATGACTAATCCGCTGATTTCTTCGTCGTTCAAGACGGCGAACACAAACGCCGGAATCAGTCTTCGATTCCTGTTGCAATAAACGAAATTCCGAAATCCTGATTTTGGTCGTAAAATCAGGATTTCGGAATACGTAATTCGATTTTTCGGTTACATTTGTACACCTAAAACAGTCATTATGAACTTTCCTGACAATCTCAAATACACAAAAGACCACGAATGGGTGCGTGTAGAAGGCAACACAGCAGTTATCGGTATTACTGATTTCGCGCAAGGAGAACTTGGCGATATCGTTTACGTTGAAATCGAAACCGTTGGCGAAACAATGAAACACGAAGAAGTTTTCGGAACCGTTGAAGCGGTGAAAACTGTTTCTGATTTGTTCATGCCTGTTTCAGGAAAGATTCTTGATAAGAATGCTGCTATTGATGCAAACCCTGATCTGGTAAACCGTGATCCTTACGGAGAAGGTTGGATGATCAAAGTTGAAATGACCGATGCAGGTGAAGTTTCAGGATTGATGGATGCTGCAGCTTATAAGGCGCTGATCGGTCAGTAGTCATACTTCGGCTACGCTTGGCGGTCATACTTCGGCTTCGCTCAGTATGACAGGTTCGCTCAGTGTGACAGGTTCGCTCAGTATGACAGGGTCGCTTAGTATGACAGGTTCGCTCAGTATGACACGATTCGCTTAGTATGACATAGTCTGGCTCAGTTTGACACGAGCACGAATTAAATTATAACTTAAGTGCTGTACGGTTAATCTGTTCAGCACTTTTTATTTTTAATCAATTGAGACATTTCATTCCAGCTATCATTTGGATCATCGTTATTTTCCTTCTCTGCGCTATGCCAGGCAAGGATATTCCGCATGTATCGTGGCTGGAAGTTCTCGCATTTGATAAATGGGTGCATGCCGGAATATTTTTCGTGTTGGCTGTATTGATTATGCGCGCAATGAAATTCACGTGGCTCCGCGTTGCACATTTTACAGCTGCATTGACTGCATTGTCGTTTTGCATTCCTTACGGAGGTATTCTCGAGATTATGCAGGGAACAATGTTCGCAGATCGCTCGGCGGATCTTTATGATTTCATTGCAAATTCTGCAGGAGCAATTATCGGAGTGACCTTATATCGTAAATTGGCTGACAGGATTCAATTCTTTAAATCAAGATGAAAGACGCGAACATTATCTGGCAATGCAAACCGTTTCGCGAGTTGAGTGCGGGGGAAATGCATGCAGTACTTGCTTTACGCGCAGCAGTATTTGTTGTGGAGCAGAAGTGTCCGTATCAGGATCCCGATTACAAAGATGAATACGCTTTGCATGTAATGGGATGGAAAGACGGAGAGCTTGTAGCAGTTTCGCGCATTCTTCCGCAAGGCGTTTCTTACGAAGAAGTTTCGATCGGTCGTGTAGCCACAGCGCAAAGTGTACGAGGAACCGGGTCAGGATTAGTTCTTATGAGCAGAACCATGAGTTATATTGAAGATGTATTCGGAAAAGTTCCTGTTCGGATCTCTGCTCAAAGTTATCTGAAGAAGTATTACGAGAAGTATGGTTTCAAGAGGAGCGAAAAGGCAGAATATCTTGAAGACGATATTCCGCATGTGGATATGATTTACTCGCCTTTATAGTCTATTCCGTAGATGTAAATTTCACCGCCGCACTCTAATCCTTCTCCCGTACGCATCATTCCGCATTTCTCAAGCACCCGCAATGAAGCTATGTTCTCTTTTCGTGCATGAGCAACAATTTTATTTAAGCCGAGTTTTTCAAAACCGATTTTAATTGTTGCCAGGGCTGCTTCCGTAGCGTAACCATTGCCCCAGAATTTCTTCGGCAAGCGATAACCCACATCAGTAACCTGCGCATCGGGATGATATTTCAATCCGCACCAACCGATCAGTTCACCGGTTTCTTTGAGTTCCATTCCCCAGCGACCGTAACCGTATTTGCGGTAAACGAATTCGTATGCAGTGAGAAATTCTCTCGCAGCTTCAACGGATTCAAACGGAGGATCGCCGGTATATTGAATCACTTCCGGATCGCTGTTCAGATCAAACGCAAACTGCGCATCGTCTGCAGTCATTTCACGGAAACGAAGTCGTTCTGTTTCGAAGAGATACATTGAATCAGATGCGATAGAATAATCCGAAACCGAAAGTTTGTCCCGGACCGTCAAGTTTGAATTCGTATTTGTTATTGGAGTTGTCTGTTACTTCTCCTTTCGAATAATTGTACTGTACGAAACGATACCACGCGTGAATGCCGAGATGACCATCCGCTTTAAAGTAAAGCCGAGGATTCACACCGAAGAAGAATACCGTTCCGCCTGCTTTTGCGACGCCACCGTTATTGTCGTTCACGTTGTAACGGAAATTCGAATAACCGTAACCGACATTTGCTGTGAGATCAAATTTTTTCAGATTCCATGGTATATGAAAATTCACGGAAGGAGCAAAGTCGATGGTTCTCGCACTTTCATTCGTGGCGCTGTCGCCTTCGATATAATTGTTGTAAGTGAAATTCAGACCCGCGCCGAGCCAACGGTTGAATCCGTATTCCACCTGAAATGGAAACACCCAGGCTCCGCTTGTGTCGCGGGGATTCACCACGTTATTCGTTACATCTGTGAATTGATATTTATATAATCCGATTCCGCCGCCGGCAGAAATGATAATGTCATTTTTGTCAATAAGCTGCGCTGAAGCAGATATTGAACATGCAAGTGCAATTACACAAAAAAGATTTTTCATTTTTCTAAGATTTAAATAATCATTCCTGCGGCCACCGTTTCATTGGTGGCTTCGTCTACTAAGATAATACTTCCTGTGTTTCTGTTGCGCGAATAACTATCAAACAACAATGGAACAGTTGTACGCAAGCGAACGCGGGCAATGTCATTCATGTTTATCGTTTTGTCGTCCTCATTACGGTGCAACGTGTTGATATCAACTTTGTAATTTATTTCCTTGACGATTGCTCTAGCTTCACGCGTTGTGTGACGAATCACAAACTTGGAATTCGGTTGAAGCGGTTTGTTATTAAACCAGCAGATCATTACATCAATATCCTGAGAAACCTGAGGCTGATTGTTCTCTCGTGCAATCATATCGCCACGGGAAATATCAATTTCATCTTCAAGTGTAATCGTTACGCTCATTGGTGCGAATGCTTCTTCAGCTTCACCTGTGAATGTATCTATCGACTTGATCGTTGAATTGAAACCGCTGGGCAGCACAGTAATCTTATCACCTTTTCTGAATACGCCTCCTGCAACACGCCCTGCAAACCCGCGGTAATCGTGAAATTCATTCTTCATCGGACGTATTACATATTGCACAGGGAAGCGGCAATCGATGTGATTCTGATCTGAAGAAATGTGAACATTCTCGAGCAAGTGCAGCAAAGTTGAACCTTCGTACCACGGCATGTTCGGCGAACGGTCTACAACATTATCGCCATTGAGAGCCGAAATCGGAAGAAAGTGTATGTCGATCGTTTCGAGCTTGGAAGCAAATGCCTCATAGTCTTTCTTGATTTTCTCGTAAACGTCCTGCTGAAAATCCACAAGATCCATTTTGTTTACGCAAACAACCACATGCGGAATTCTCAGAAGAGACGCAATGAAAGTATGACGCATGGTTTGTTCAATTACACCTTTGCGCGCATCAATCAGAATGATTGCCAGATTAGCAGTAGAAGCACCGGTAACCATGTTGCGCGTGTACTGAATGTGTCCGGGTGTATCCGCGATAATGAATTTACGCTTTGGTGTGGCGAAGTAACGATACGCAACATCAATGGTAATTCCCTGTTCACGTTCTGCGCGTAGTCCGTCGGTTAGGAGCGCAAGATTCACATATTCTTCACCGCGTTTTTCGCTGGTGGCTTTCACTGCTTCGTACTGATCTTCAAAAATGGATTTTGAATCATAGAGCAATCGACCAATAAGCGTCGACTTGCCGTCATCAACACTTCCTGCGGTGGTGAACCGAAGAAGATCCATGTCGAGGTAATTTTGAGAATTTAATTCAGTTGACATAATGCTGTTATGGTAATGCAGTTGTATTCGTTTAGAAATAACCTTGTTTTTTTCTGTCTTCCATTGCTGCTTCACTGCGCTTGTCATCCGAACGAGTTCCTCGTTCTGTTGTTCTTGAGGCTGCAACTTCCTGAACAATTTCTTCAAGCGTGGACGCTGTTGATTCCACAGCGCCTGTACAGGTGATATCTCCGATTGTTCTGAAGCGGATAACTTTTTCCTCAACTGTTTCTGTCGGTTTTTTCATCATGAAATCAAAGTCGGCGAGCCACTGACCATCACGCTGAAATACTTTTCGTTTATGTGAAAAGTAGAGTGAAGGCAACGGAATGTTTTCTGCGAGTATGTATTGCCACACATCCATTTCCGTCCAGTTTGAAATCGGGAACACACGGAAGTGTTCTCCTATATTTTTTCTTCCGTTGAACAGGTTCCACAATTCCGGTCTTTGATTTTTCGGATCCCATTGTCCGAACTCATCGCGGTGTGAAAAGAATCTTTCTTTCGCTCTTGCTTTCTCCTCATCTCTTCGTGCACCACCAATGCACGCATCGAGTTTCAGTTCTTCAATTGCATCGAGAAGCGTTACGGTTTGAAGCGCATTTCTGCTCGCATTAATTCCCTTCTCTTCTTTTACTCGCCCTTTGTCAATGGAATCCTGAACAAATTTGACAATTACTTTCGCTCCGATTTGTTCTGCCCACTTGTCGCGGTATTCCAATGTTTCTGGGAAGTTGTGTCCTGTATCAATATGCAATAACGGAAAAGGAATTTTAGCAGGATAAAATGCCTTACGTGCAAGGTGACTCACAACGATGGAATCTTTCCCGCCTGAAAACAGAAGCGCAGGGTTTTCGAACTGAGCTGCCACTTCTCGAAGTATGAAAATAGATTCAGACTCGAGTTCCTTTAAGTGGCGCAGATTGTAATTCTTCATATTCAGATTGTAATTTCTTTGAACACATTTTGACTGAGAACCTGCAATGAGTTGCCGTAACTCTCTTTGTCGGTTTTGATTTCCAGCCACGGATTTGCAGGAGCTTCAAACGGTTGGTGAATTCCGGTAAAGTCTTTTATTTCTCCAGCTCTTGCTTTTTTGTACAAACCTTTCACATCGCGTTTTTCACACGACTCTAAAGATGCGTTAATGTAAACTTCATGAAAGTCGTTCTGACCGATAATGTTTTTCGCCAATTCACGTATTTGTATCGTTGGGCTTACAAAACTGCAAATGGTAATTACTCCTGCATCAGAGAAAAGTTTCGCCACTTCAGCAATGCGTCTGATGTTTTCTGTCCGCTCTGCTTCTGAAAACCCAAGATTGCTGTTTAATCCTGCGCGCATATTGTCTCCGTCCAGAATGTAACAGAGTTTTCCGGCTTTGTGGAGCTCACTTTGCAATCCTATTGCCAGCGTGGATTTCCCGGATCCCGACAAACCGGTGAGCCAGAAAACTTTCGCTTTCTGTTGCAGGAGTTTTTCTCTGCTTTCCCTTGGAAGCATTCTGTCAGAAACGGGATGTATGTTTTTCGGTTGGTTCATAAAATAAAAAAAGGTCTTTCGTTTATAACGGAAAGACCTTGCTCTGGTATATTATACAGTTAAACAGTCTTTCTCAAAGAGGAATACACATGCAGCAGCACATGATGCTGTACATTTTGTTATTGTTAACTGTTGTTGTTGCTTTCATTTCGGAGGCAAATATAGAACAGATTCCTGAAACACCAAACGCTTTGTGCACATACTGTTTATCCTGTGTTATAACTTGGCTGGTGCGGAATGGCTCATTACATTTGTAAGAATACCGGAAAAATGATGAAGAACATTGATTTTACACAAACGCAGGTGATTGATCAGGTAAGTGTTGAAGAGCGTGTGGCTCGCTTGAATGCAAGAAGTATCAAGAAAGCAACAAAAGTTCAAGGGTTGAAGTTGGCGCTGAACATGATTGACCTTACAACACTCGAAGGTAAGGACACTGCGGGCAAGGTGAAGCAGATGTGTTATAAAGCCATGCATCCGCATGATGAACTGCCGGGTTTGCCAACTGTTGCGGCTGTTTGTGTGTATCCCACTTTCGTAGGTCTTGCGAAAAAAGAACTGGGTAATTCAGGTGTGAAAGTGGCATCTGTTGCAACTGCATTTCCTTCGGGACAATCAACGCGACAGATAAAAATTGAGGACACAAAATTTGCAGTGAGTGAAGGCGCGGATGAAGTGGATATGGTGATTTCGCGCGGTGAATTTCTGGCCGGAAATTATAATTATGTGTTTGATGAAATTGCTGAAGTGAAAGCAGCTTGCGGTAAAGCCAGATTGAAAGTAATTCTCGAAACAGGAGAACTTTCAACTCTTGATAATGTTCGCAGAGCCAGTGAAATTGCAATGCGTGCCGGTGCTGATTTCATCAAAACATCTACAGGTAAAATTCAGCCTGCGGCAACTCAACCTGTGACGTTGGTAATGTTGGAGGCGATTCGCGAATACTATTACGAAACAGGAATTATGATCGGCATGAAGCCGGCAGGCGGGATTTCCACTGCTAAATCGGCGTTGAATTACCTTGTAATGGTTCATGAAACACTTGGCAACTCGTGGATGAACAACGAATGGTTCCGTTTCGGAGCAAGTTCATTGGCAAATGATATTCTGATGCAGTTGGCGAAAGAGGCGAAAGGTGTTTATCAGGGAGGCGATTATTTTTCAAAAGATTAAATTTCATCGCAGTAGTGCGCAGACATCTGCGAAATCTGCGTTAAAAGAAGAAACATATGAGTAAAAAATCTAAACCGGAGATCAAGTTGAATTTCAATGAAGGTTGGCTGTACGCGCCTGCACCTGAAAGCAGTGATCATATCCGTCTGGAGAAGAAGTACGGACATTTTATTAATGGAGAATTTGTTGCTCCGGCTTCCGGTAAGTACTTCACGAGTTATAATCCTTCAACGGAAAAAGCACTT
>JBJOKQ010000021.1:0-27327 GCA_046046005.1 Bacteroidota bacterium
GTCCTGAAATAGCAAGATCCGGGCGTGCGTTGAATAGTGATTCGTCAACGAGGAAGTATTCCTGCTCCCATCCGAGCGTTGCGATAACTTTCGTTACGTTTTTATCGAAGTACTGACAAACATCAACCGCAGCTTTGTCCAGAGCACTCAGCGCTTTCATCAATGGAGTTTTGAAGTCGAGCGCTTCACCTGTATATGAAACGAAGATTGTAGGAATACAAAGCGTATCGCCGATGATAAACGCCGGAGATGAAGGATCCCACGCTGTATAACCGCGTGCTTCGAATGTATTTCTGATTCCGCCGTTAGGGAAGCTGGAAGCATCAGGCTCCTGCTGCACCAACTGACTTCCTCCGAAGCGTTCAATAGCACGACCGCCATCAACAGGTTCGAAGAATGCATCGTGTTTCTCAGCAGTTGCACCTGTCAAAGGCTGGAACCAGTGTGTATAGTGGTTTGCGCCTTTCGTGATGGCCCATGCTTTCATTCCTGCTGCGACTTCATCTGCCATTTTACGATCGATGCGCTCTCCGCGCTCCATCGCACCTTTTACACTGTTGTAAGCGCCTTCGGAAAGAAACTGACGCATTGCGTCGAGACCGAAAACGTTTTCTCCGAAATAAGCGGAAACGCCTCCCTCAGGAGTCGGAACCACCAGCGGATGGCGATTCATTGAATCTTCAATGGCTTTGAAGCGGATTCTGGACATGGCAGGTTGATTTTTTAAGTTTTCGGAGCGAAGGTACCCGAAATCAGGGGGTGGCGCTCAAAAAAAGTGACATTTTTTATAAATACCCCGTTAAAATCGGGGGTCGATTCAAATTTTCGTCACTTTTTGGGGCAGCAGGTCCGAAAAAATGGAGGGAGGGTACCAATTTTTCACATTTCCGTCCGCAGGAAATAAAAAAACCGGCTGTGAACCGGTTCGTTATCGTTTGATGGATTCTTCAGGGCCTTCCGGCTCCTGAGGCTGCTCGGGGATAAAGTCAGGATCATCGACTTTCGCGCCTTCCATAATTCTTTTAGAGAGGTCGGCAGTTGTGTCTTTCAAATCCTTGACATGTTCTTCGATGTTCATGTCGCGCTGAATCTCAGCCGAGCTATTCTGAATTTCACGTTGTAATTCGCTTGTAGCATTCTTCATTTCTTTCATGCCTCTGCCGAAAGTACGTACCATTTCCGGAAGCTTATCGGCACCGAAAAACATAATGATTACAAGGACGATCAGAAAAATCTCCCCGGAACCCAGATTCAGAAACAGCGGATACAACATTGCGTGAAACAATTGTAACAAAGGTAGCCAATATTATTCTGCCGAAAATAAAAACGGCTCCAACCGTGAGGCGGAGCCGTTTCGAAAAATTTAATCGTCCTTAAGCAGTTGCTTTGTTGCCTTTGTCGAAGTCCACAACGATCGGTGTAGCGATACAGAGTGAAGAGTAAGTACCGATTACGATACCGATCAACAATGCGAATGAGAATCCGCGGATGGTTTCACCACCGAAGATGAAGATTGCAAGGAGTACGAAGAATGTGATCATCGACGTGTTGATTGTACGGGAAAGTGTACTGTTCAAAGCGTAGTTGATTGTTCCTGTATTGTCTCCAGCGCCGTCTTTCTTACCTGCGAGGAACTCACGAATACGGTCGAATACAACGACAGTATCTGTCATAGAGTAACCCATTACTGTAAGTATTGCAGCAACGAAGTGCTGATCGAGTTCGAGCGGGAAAGGAAGAATTCCGTCGAATATTGCGTAGAACGAGAATACGATCAATACGTCGTGTACGAGAGCGGCAACCGCACCCAAACCGAACTGCCATTTACGGAAGCGGAAGAGGATGTAAAGGAACATCAGGATGCAGGAGATGATTACTACTACAAATGATTTTCCGATTACTTCGTTTGCAATTGAAGGCCCCACTTTCACAGAACTCATGATCTTGTAAGGCGTGTTTCCTGCAGCATTCTTCAAACCTTCATTCAATTTAGAATTGACGAGTGAATCAGCTTGCGGAGTAACGTCTGCGGATTTGAAGTTTGTAGTGATCTTCAACTGTTCAGCACTTCCCGCTGTTTTTACAACCGGAGCGCCTTCAAGTGTTTTTTCCAATGCAGTACGTACTGCTTCACGGTCAACTGCCTGCTCGAAACGTACAGTGTAAGTACGACCACCACTGAAGTCAACGCCCAGAGTGAATCCGCCGTTCTTAAGGTAGAATACCACACCGAGAGCGATGATTATTCCGGAGATCGCGTAGAACATTTTACGCTTCTCAACGAACTTGAAGTTCTTGTTACGAAGTACGTTTTCAGTGGCTTTAACTGAGAACGGAATGTTCTGTTCTTTCTTCAGCATCCAATCGAAAATGAGACGCGTGATGAAAATCGCGCAGAACATTGAACTGAGGATACCGATGATCAGCGTAGTAGCGAAACCTTGCACCGGACCGGTACCGAATGCGTAAAGGATGATACCGAGGATCAAAGTAGAAAGGTTGGAGTCAAGGATTGAAGACATCGCGTGCTTGTAGCCATCAGCTACAGCGTTTGCCATGTTCTTACCATCGCGCAATTCTTCACGAACGCGCTCGAAAATAAGGATGTTCGCATCGACAGAAAGAGCGATTGTAAGTACAACACCTGCGATACCCGGAAGTGTAAGAATTGCGCCGAGTGAAGAAAGAATACCGAGGATAAAGAATACGTTTACAAGCAATGCAACGTCTGCAACGAGACCTGCTTTGCTGTAGTAGAATGCCATGTAGATCAATACAACTACGAGTGCAACGATGAAAGACATCAAACCTGCAGCAACGGCTTCGTCACCGAGTTCAGGTCCTACAATTGTTTTCTCTACGATCACGCATTTCGCAGGAAGCTTACCTGTGTTCAGGAGCTTGACCATGTCGTCTGCTTCTTTGTTCGTGAAGTTACCTGAGATCGAAGACTGACCACCAGTGATTTCTCCGTTTACAGTCGGATAAGAATAAACGTTATCATCGAGAACGATTGCAATAGACTTACCGATATTCTCTTTAGTAATACGTGCCCAATCTTTAGATCCCTGAGCGTTCATGCTCATTGAGATTTCAGGACTTGCGTTACCGCTCATCTGGTTGTAAGACTTGCGTGCGTCAGTAACAACGTCACCGTCCAGAACCGGACCACCGCGACGATCTTCTTTCAATGCGATCATCCAAACGAATGGAGCACCTTTATCAGTTACTTCAGGTTTTGCAGTCCAAGCAAAACGAAGATCCTGTGGCAGAATAGAAGCAACTTCAGGACGGCGGAACATTCCCATAACCGTTCCGGTATCTTTCGTAAGAACACCGATAACCATTGGACCTTTTCCGGTCGGGTTACCTGCAACAGCGTACTGCCCGATTGGATTCGGTTCGTTTGCTTTGCCTGTAGTATCCATTTTAGCAATACTGTCAGCAACGCGGATAGCACTATCGAGTTTCAGTTTAGCAGCAGCCTCAATTTTGGTTGAGTCGTCCTTTGTTTTAGCATCAACATACACAGGTGCATATTTGGTTGAATCAACCAATGCAGTGTCTTTCTTGTAACCCAGAACAACTTTCAGGCGCTCGTTCGCAGCATCAATTGCTCCGCCGATTTCAGCGATTTCGTATGTCTGCCAGAACTCAAGAGTTGCAGAAGACTGGAGCAATTTAGAAACGCGCTCTTCGTCTTTCACCCCTGGCAATTCAACCATAATACGGTTTGTTGACTTCAGGTGCTGAATGTTTGGTTGAGCAACGCCGAATTCGTTGATACGGGTTTCGATAACCATTTTAGCGCGTTCAACTGCGTCATCAGCTTCCTGACGAAGAGCAGCTTCAACTTGCTCATCACTTGAATTGTAAGTGATGTTTTGTTCTTTCAATTGTCCTGCGAACAAAGAAGAAAGTCGCGCTGTTGGGCTGATTTTCTTGTATTCACGAATGAACAGTGTGATGAAATCATCGGTAGTATTCTGCTGAGCAGCGATAGCTTTCTCGATTGCCTGGCGGAAATCAGGAGCTTCAGAATAATTCGCCAACGCCAGAATGATGTCCGGAGTGGACACTTCCATTGTTACGTTCATCCCGCCCTGAAGGTCGAGACCAAGGCTCAATTCTTTGTCTTTACAATCTTCGTAAGTGTAAAGTTTCAAATACACTTTATCGCCTGCGAGTGAATCGTACAGGAAGAAGTGCATGCGTTCAGCCATGATGGAATCGCGAATAACACCTTCACGGTTCGCATCACCGGACGCTTTGTTCTTAATCCAGTCAGCAATGTTTTGCTGAGCGATGTAGTTCTCTGCGTATTGTGCCGCTTTCTTTTCCCAGTTACGGGTAACGAAAGTGAACGACAAATAAAACGCGCAACTCAATGCCATCAGAATGGCGAAAATGCGGATAGCTCCTTTAATGTTTTGCATAGTAATTTGTAATGTCCATGAATATGTGCGCCAACAGGCGACACCTACCCAAAATGGAGGCTGCAAATATATAAGAAAAACCTAAACTGACAATCGACGAAAAATAGACGCAAAAGCCTTGATTTTAAGGTATCTTTGTTAGACTCTGATCCCGAAACGATGGAACTGATTTTACGGCGCCGATTTACATCACTTTTTTTTCTTATCTGCTGGTTTTCAGGACTTGCCGAGGCTCAATCGTTGTCCGGATTTACGCGTAACGACAACATTCCGGTAAATGGCGCAACTGTTCCCCAAACTTTAGCATGGGCCGGCGGAATGAACTTCCTGCAATATTCCGAGATTGATTTGGACATGGACGGGACGAAAGACCTGTTTGTGTTTGATCGGAGCGGTAACAAAATCACAACATATCTGAATTTGGGAACTGCCAATCAGGTTTCTTATGTGTTGGCGCCGCAATACATTTACAGATTTCCGGTTGTTCATGATTGGGCAATTCTGCGCGATTACAATTGCGATGGCAAAGAAGATATTTTCACTTGCACCGTTGCGGGTTTTTCAGTTTATCAGAACACATCAACAATAAGTACGGGACTTCAATTTCAATTGGAGGAGTCACTCGTGTTGACCAACCGTTCACCTAACAGTTCCAATTTCATGGGAAATCTGTACGTAAGTACAATTGATATTCCTGCAATACGTGACGTGGACGGCGACAACGATCTTGACGTGCTGACGTTCAGTAACGGCGGCACACAAGTGGAATACCATAAGAACATGAGTATTGAACGTTACGGTGTGTGCGACAGTATTGAATATATCGTCTCCACGAATTGTTGGGGTGTATTCTCGGAAAACATATCAAATGCCAGCGTTTCGCTGAACCAAAGTTGTCTGCCCGTACCGATTGCGGAATTACATGATAATAATCGCAGCAACGAACGTCATTCAGGTTCGTGTCTCGAATGTATAAATGTTGATGGCGACAGTTTAACAGATGTTTTAATCGGAGATGTAGGCAGCACGCATCTGATGATGCTTCACAACGACGGAACGATTAACAGCGCATTGATAGATGCGTTTGATGCAACGTATCCATCGAATTCAGTTCCGGTAAACTCTGACATCTTCATGTGTCCTGCGCATATAGATGTAAACAACGACGGAAAAAGAGATGTGTTGGTTTCGCCTGCATCACCTTCAGCATCAGCAAATAAATTCAGTTCGAACTATTACAGAAACACTGGTGCTGATGATTCAGTTGTATCGTTGTTTGTTCAAGATGATTTTCTTCAGGAAAACATGATTGATGTGGGAGAAGGTTCGTATCCTGTATTATTCGATTTTGATTCAGACGGAGATAAAGATTTACTGATTGGTAATGTCGGATATTATACCACTACAGGACAGTACGAATCCAAGATTGCGCTGTACGCGAACACCGGAAATGCAACTGTACCGCAGTTGAGTTTTGTAACAGATGATTTCGCGGGAATTTTTTCTTCACAGTTCGGATTTCTGGCGATTGCACCAACGTTTGGAGATCTGGACAATGATGGAGATGACGATATGATAATAGGTGATGTGCTAGGGAACATCCATTACTTCAAGAAAACCACAGGCGGGCCGCAGAATTTCACGCTGTTTGCTTCTAATTTCGGAGGAATAGATGCTGGCGATTATGCCGCGCCGAATTTGTGCGATGTTAATCGCGACGGAAGACTTGATTTACTCATAGGAAGTATGAACGGCCGAGTAAAATACTACCAAAACACCGGAACCGTTGCCGCACCTGTCTTCACACTCATGAATGCAACATTCGGAGGAATTGACGTTCGTCAGCCCGGTTGGTTTTCCGGATACAGCACGCCGCACATGGTCGATGACAATGGCACTTATTCTTTGGTAGTTGGCTCTGAACGCGGATGGCTTTATAAGTATGATAACATTGACGGGAATTTAACTGGTGCGTTTACTTTGACGGATTCGATGTATATCAGCTGGAGAGAAGGAGGCAGAACTGCATGCGCGATTGGCGACATTAATAACGACGGATTGTTTGATGCGATTATCGGGAATTATGCAGGCGGAGTTTCATTGTTTATGGGCGATAATAATGTTTCTACTGCCAACAATATGCAAGCGGGAATGAACACGATTAATGTTTATCCGAATCCGGCTTCGAATGAATTTACAATTGAATGCGGCACAATCAATACACGCGCGCATACTTATACAATAACCGACTATAGCGGACGCGTGGTACAAACGGGACAACTGAATTCGCAATTAACATCGGTGGATTGCAGTCGTCTTAGCAGTGGAATGTATTTCTGCACAGTAATTTTCGTTGATGGTTCACGCGGAAGCAGAAAAATAATGATCGAGTAAAATGAAAAAAATACTATTCGCCCTGCTGGTATGCACTTGCGGTGCAGAGCTAAGCGCGCAAAGTTCTGTTCAATATTTCCGTAACGATACTATTCCGGTTACGCGATTAGGCGACACGCTTCCCAACCCTTGGGCGGGCGGTCTCAACTTTTGTCAGTTTTCCAATATAGATTTGGATCTCGACGGAAAAGATGATTTGTTCGTATTCGACCGATCAGGAGAACGATTGTCCACATACATCAATCAAGGTACAACGGGACAAATCAACTTCAAGCATGCACCGCAATACGTGAATGCATTTCCCAAGTTGGTTGGCTGGGCCATTTTACGTGATTACAACTGCGATGGCATGGCAGATATTTTCACATTCGGATCAGGTCCGATGGGAGGAATTGATGTCTATGAAAACACGTCATCTATTACCAACGGATTGCAATTTCAATTGAAGGTTCATTTGCTGAAAGCAAACATGACGCCGAACTCAACCAACTTTTATGATGATATAAAAATCACTTCTGTGGATGTTCCTGCTATTCGCGATGTTGACGGCGATAACGATCTCGACATTCTGACATTCGATGTTGGAGGAACTACGGTTGAATGGTTTCGTAATTACAGTATGGAATTAAACAGTACATGCGATTCGTTGTTTTATATGCTGGAAACACGTTGTTGGGGCGAATTCACGGAAAACACTTTGAATGCAAGCGTTACGTTGAATACACCTTGCGCACCGCCACCAATCAATACCAATGAAAATGAACTGAGAAATCAGCGCCACGCAGGTTCCTGTATGGAGTGCATTTTCACTAACGGTGATAATGATCCGGATTTACTAGTTGGAGATATCAGCAACGCCCATGTCACATATTTGAGAAACGGTGCAAGTTCGCCTTACGCTGTAATGGACAATGCGGATGCATTGTATCCGTCCTACGACACAACTGTGTTCATGAATATTTTCACCTGTCCGTATCGGGTAGATGTGAACAACGACGGCATTGAAGATTTGATATTTTCTCCCAATGCATCTTCAACAGTTGAAAATTTTAAATCTTGCTGGTTGTATCTGAACAACGGCAACAACGATTCCTGCGAAGTAGCATTTGAACAAAGAAATTTTCTGCAGGACGGAATGATTGAAATCGGTGAAGGAGCTGTGCCTCGCTTTCATGATTACGACAACGACGGAGATCAGGACATGTTTATCGGTAATTACGGATACTACAGTTCCACAGGAATCTATCCTTCGAAAATAGCATTGTACAAAAATGTCGGCAATTTCAATGCTCCTTCATTCCAATGGGTAACTGACGACTTCGCGTCGTTGCACGCCAACGCATACAACATAATCTCACCCATTCCAACCTTCGCGGATCTTGACGGTGACGGCGACAAAGACATGCTTGTGGGAGATTATACCGGTAAACTTCACTACTTCCGTAAAGATCCGGGACCGGCAGATAATTTTGTTTTAGCAGGACCAAACTTTCAAAGCATTGACGTTGGCAACAACGCTGCACCGCAGCTTGTCGATGTTGATCGCGACGGAAAAGTTGATTTACTCATTGGAGAGCAAAGCGGAAATATTAATTATTACAGGAACACTTCCTCCACATCAACCGCGATATTCACATTGGTAACGAACAATTTCGGTGGAATCGATGTTCAGGCTCCTTCATTCATTACCGGATACAGCATTCCGTGTATGTATGACAATAACGGAAGTTATGTTTTACTTGTAGGATCGGAACGCGGATTCCTCTATCGCTACGACAATATTGACGCAAACCTCAGTGGCAATTTCACGTTGACAGACTCGACATACATTACCGAAAGAGAAGGAATGCGTGTTGCACCGTGGGCTTCATATCTGAACGGAGATACGATTATTGACATTGCGTTGGGGAATTACGCAGGTGGTGTGGCAATTTACACAGGAGATGTGATCAGTTCGATTGATGAAGTTGTGTCGCCTTCCATTCTAACGCTCACACCTTATCCGAATCCGGCAGAGAATTCATTGCAACTAAACGGATGGAATCGGGAAACACAATTCCCTGTTGTTGTGAGTGTGTACAATGCTTCAGGCGCGTTAGTTGACGAACAAATGTTGCTGAATAAAGAATCTTCGCTCAACACTTCCTGGTACGATTCCGGATTTTATTTCGGTTCTGTTAAGGATGAAAATGCGCAGCAAGCAACTTTCCGCTTTGTTATTGCAGAAAATGATGAACGGTAATCGCAATTTGAATGCGGATAGTATATTTGCGTTGAAATGCACAAGTCAATAACACGTTTCTTAAGTGTTGTAATTCTTGCGGTTTTTGTATTCTATACAATTCCGCATGAAGCAGTGCATATTTTCTATGATCACGAAGACACGCATCATGAACCATGCTCCGCTTCAGCTGATCTGACATTCTCAGAGAAACACGTACACTGCGATTTTCTTTCCGGTTATGAAACCGATTATATTTCTGCAGAAGTAATTTTCGCCCCGGAGAATGCTTCAAGCTGTCAGCGTCTATTTGTTGCTGAGATCTATTTCTCTGCTGAACTCTTCAGCGCATTTTCTGAATCTCGCGGCCCTCCGCAATCCTGAATTCACATTCGATATTTCCATTATGCAGAGTGCATAATGGCGTTATTCATTAATTCAGGAAAATATGAAAAAATATATTTTGCTGCTGCTGACGTTTATTACGTTAGGCGGGCGGCTTTCATCACAATACAATATTACCGGAACCGTTTTCGATGCAGCAACGGGAGAAAAGATATTCGGCGCGTCAGTTTATCTGCCTGATCTTCGTACGGGAGCAACAACAGATACCAACGGAACATTTATCATTCGACACGTACCTCAAGGTGAGTTTCTTGCAGATGTTCGAATGCTTGGCTACGCGTCACAAGCGTTGACAGTAAAATCGGTAAGTGAGAATTCAATCGTTGACACATCATTAAACAAAATACAACTGGTAAAAACTCCGGCGGAGTATCACCCTGTTATTGTGACCGGTGTTTCCGGTTCCACGGAACGTATTTACAATCCTGTTCCGACCGCACTGAATACGCGTGATCATATTTTACAACACGGAGGAACGAACGCAACAGCAGCAATTGCAGAACTTCCCGGTATATCGGTAATATCAACAGGTAATGCAATTGCAAAACCAATTATACGCGGGCTCGGATACAACCGTGTAGTTGTTTTGAGAAACAACATTCGACAGGAAGGTCAACAATGGGGCGATGAGCATGGAATTGAAATTGATGAGTTCGAAATTGATCGTGCGGAAGTGATAAAAGGTCCGGGCAGTATCATGTATGGCTCTGATGCCATGGCCGGTGTTGTAAACTTTCTCACTGCGCAACCGGTTGCTGACGGTAAAGTGAAAACAGAACTTGCAAGCAGCTTTCATACCAATGGAATGCTGTTAGGGAATTCACTGATGAATTCAGGAAGTCGTTCCGGAGTAAACTGGATGTTTCGCGTTAGCAGCAAAACAGCCGGTAACTATCGAACACCGAATGATGGATATGTGGCCAATACAGGATTCAACGAATTTAACTTCAGCGGAAACATTGGTCTCAACAGAAAATGGGGCGTAAGTCAGATCAGTTTCAGCTCCTTCAATCAGAATGTTGCTTTACCGGAGGGTGAACGCGATTCAACTGGAAAGTTTCTTGTTCTCTCTGCGTTGAATGATTCCACCGTTGCCGAAAATTCATACAACAGTGATGCACTGAAAGGATACAACTATCATATGGGCATTCCGCGACAGCGAGTTCAGCATCATAGAATTGTCAGTTCAAACAATCTGTATTTCGGGAACTCCAGAATTAAGTTAGACGTTGGCGTTCAACAAAACATACGTAAGGAGTTCGCCGATGTATTGAATCCGGATGCTGCGGAATTATCAATGAAACTTTCCACTGCAAACGTCAATGCAATTTATTTTCTGCCGGAGAAGAACAATCTGCAGGTAACGACAGGCCTTCAACTGCAATTGCAGAAAAATGAAAATTCAGGTGAAGAATATATTATACCTGATTACGTTCAAAATGATGCGGGCGCGTTTGTACATGTAAGAAAGAACACAAGACTCTGGTATTTCAGCGCAGGAATTCGCGGTGACCTGCGATCCTTGAATACAAATAATCTTTTCATTGACAGCACAGGTGAATTCTCGAATGACAGTGTTGCAGGATCGGTGGCGCAATTTCATAGAATATCAAAATCTTTCAATGCTGTATCGGGCGCCGCAGGAGTATCGCGTAAAATCGGAAAGCGATCAGTAGTCCGACTCAACGTTGCACGTGGTTTTCGCGCGCCGAATATTCCGGAACTCAGTTCCAACGGAAGACACGAAGGAACATTCAGATACGAAATCGGCAATTCTCAATTGAAGCCTGAAACAAGTTTACAAGGTGACTTAGGTGTTACAATTAATACCGATCACTTCAATTTTGAATTCAGCGGTTTCGCTAACTCTGTCAGCAATTTTATTTATCTGAGTAAACTCAGTTCGGTGAATGGCGGTGATTCAATCGTAGACCCGACCGATCCGGCTCCGGCGTTTTCATTTATTCAGGGATCTGCGCTACTCTATGGTGGTGAAATTTACACCGATCTTCATCCGCATCCGTTGGATTGGCTGCATTTCGAGAATTCAGTTTCCATCGTATTCACGGAATTGAAGAATAATCCGGATTCCATGCATCATCTGCCGTTTACACCTCCGGTGAAATATCAATCGGAAATCAATGCACATGCTGAAAGAAAATGGAAATGTTTTTCAGATTCGTATTTGGGCATTTCTGCTGTTCACTTTTTTACACAAAACAGAATCTACAGCGCATTTGAAACTGAAACATCAACACCGGGATATACGTTGGTCGAGTTGAATGCGGGCACACACATTTCAACGAAAAAAGATGTTACCATTTGTAAATTGTATATATCCGTATCTAATTTGTTTGATGTCTCTTACCAATCGCATTTGAGTCGTTTGAAGTACGCACCTGTAAATCCTGCTAACGGGAATATAGGAATCTATGGAATGGGACGAAATGTCAGCTTCAGACTAATTATTCCCATTGAATCGAAATAAATATTTTGAAAACGCCGGGATTACTTCCTTAAGCAAATTGTGTAGTGTAACTTTACTGTTATGAAGTTGCGCTACACTTTTTTCGCTTTGCTGTTCGCTGCAATAATTATTGTACCCAACTCGTGCAGAAAAGATGAGCCCTTGCTGGACTTGGATGCTGCACAATATCCCGACGACATCGGAAAAATAATGCTCACGAAATGTGCGGTTTCCGGTTGTCACAATGATGCGAGTGCCAATGGTGCTGCAGGATTGAATTTAACATCGTGGGAGAAAATGATGCAGGGCGACAGAAACGGCGCTGTTGTAATTCCGTTCTCGCACGAATACAGTACAACTTTTATTTTCTGTAATTCTTTTGCTGATCTCGGACCAACGGGAAATCCTTTGATGCCGTATGGTGACGATCCGCTAACACGCGAAGAAGTCTTGTTGTTGAAGAATTGGATTAATGCAGGCGCTCCTTCACGCAATGGAACAGTCGCTTTTTCCGGAAATGCCAACAGAAAAAAATATTACGTAACCAATCAAGGTTGTGATGTTGTAACGGTGTTCGATCAGCAAACAGGATTACCAATGCGTTACATAAGAGTTGGTGCTGATGCAGCTATTGAATCGCCTCACGCTATTCGACTTTCGCCTGATGGTTTATATTGGTATGTATGTTTTTCAAGCGGAAGATATCTGGAAAAGTATCGGACTTCTGATGATTCATTTGTTGGCAGGATATTGCTCGGTGCTAATGCTTCTCTCGCGTTCGGCAGCTGGAATACTTTCGCGCTTACGCCGGATGGATCACACGCATTTGTGATTGACTGGAGTTTGCAAGGAAGAATTGCGTGGGTAGATTTAAATGCAATGACCTGCAACCTTGTTTACAATACGAGTGACTTCGTGCAAACGCATGGTTCTGTAGTATCGCCCGATGGTAATTCACTTTACGTCACAACTACAACAGGTAATTTCATTTACAAACTTGATATCACTGATCCGACTTCACCAAGTTGGAACAAAATAATTATTGACGGAGTGAGTTCAATGCCTTCGAATGTAAGTTCAGAAAATCCGCATGAAATTATTTTTTCTCCTGACGGCTCAAAATATTTTGTTACATGCAGCGGCACAAACAAGGTTCGTGTTTTCAATTCAACGAATGATTCACTGATCTCTTCTATACCTGTGGGTGTATATCCTCAGGAATTTGCAATCTCAACCGATGATCCTTACTTGTACGTGACGTGCATGGAAGATACACTTACGTATCCGGGCAAGCGCGGCTCCGTTTATATTCTGGATTGGCAGAACAATTCGGTGATTGGTTCTGTTTATTCAGGACATCAGCCTCACGGTATCGCAGTGGACGATGATAAAAATCTTGTGATCATTGCCAACCGAAACTTTGTGCCGGGGGGGCCTGCTCCGCATCACGCAAGTGCTTGCGGCGGAAGCAACGGATATGTTTCATTCCTTGATATGAATACGCAAACAATTTTGGCAGGGCGTAATCTGGAGTTGAGTGTGGATCCTTACGCCGTATTAGTCAGACCATGAGTGAACTGAATTCGAAAGGTGTTGTACTATTTGACGGTGTATGCAATTTCTGCAACAGCAGTGTGAATTTCATTATACGTTACGACAAAAAAGATTATTTCCGATTCACGCCGTTGCAAAGTGAAATCGGGATGAAGATTTCGGATAAATACAACCTTGATTCCGGAAATCTTAAATCAGTAATTCTTGTAGACAAAGGAAAGATTTACACGAAAACAACGGCCGCTCTGCGCATTGCCAAACAACTTTCAGGAGCTTGGCCTGCATTGTACGTATTTATTATTGTTCCTGCACCTATCCGCGATGTGGTTTACAACATCATCGCAAAGTATCGCTACAAATGGTGGGGAGAAAGAGATGCGTGCATGATTCCTACTCCGGAAATCAGAAAAAAATTCCTCTAGGATTTGCGTGATTTCTTCTTTGCGCCAGACTTTTTGCGGAGTGAACCTTTCTTCAGTGACAATATTTTTTTTGAAAAATCGATCACCCCGTTGTACTTCACAAGAATGTCACTACCCAAAACGCCAACTACTTTCTTCAAGCCGATTGCCGCATAAGTCTGGTTGACATGATGCAGATCAAGCAAAACAGAATTGTAATTTTCTATTCTGATTTTCCCCAACGAAAAACTCCCCAATGTTACAACCTGACTAAGCATGGAGTTTGTGCCAAGACCTGTTGACAGTTTATCGTGCTCCTCAATCTCCTCTTTCTTGAGGTAAGCACGAATTTCAGTTTTGTCAAATACAGTTCGTGAAGCACCGGTATCTACAATCACCAAGGCAGATTTCCCGTTGATCTTTACGCTTGCCTGTAAGTGAAAACCATCACCGTCGATATTCAGCAATTTTAGCTTGAGCTTCTCCATTGTATAAAAAATAAGGAGGCCGGCGAATACCAACCTCCTGTATCACATAAAATTCACTTAAGCAGTTGCGTTCATGCCGTCAAGCACGTCCATAACTTCTTTTACAGCCTTAGCTGAATCCTGAACCAACTGCATTTCATCAGCGTTCAACTTAAGTTCGATGATTTCCTCGATTCCTTTTTTGCCAAGCTTAGCAGGTACACCGAGATAAACGTCTTTCAGACCGTACTCGCCTTGCAGCCATGCGCACACAGGGAAGATACGCTTCTGATCACGAACAATTGCTTCAACCATTTGAGCAGCTGCAGCGCCCGGAGCATACCAAGCTGAAGTTCCGAGAAGGTTAACGATTTCTCCACCACCTTTTTTAGTACGATCAACGATTGCATCAAGTTCAGCTTTGCCGATCAATTCAGTAACCGGAATTCCACCAACAGTAGTGTAACGCGGCAGTGGAACCATTGTATCCCCATGACCGCCCATAAGAACAGCCTGAATATCTTTCGGTGAGCAATTCAATGCCGTTGCAAGGAACGCGCGGTAACGAGCAGTATCAAGAATTCCTGCCATACCGAATACACGTTTCGAATCAACCTTCGCAGTTAGAAATGCGCAATATGTCATTACGTCAAGCGGGTTCGATACAATTACAAAAATTGCATTCGGAGAATACTTGATGATGTTTTCAGTTACACCTTTAACGATCGCCGCATTTGTTGAAATTAAATCATCGCGGCTCATGCCCGGTTTACGTGGAAGACCTGAAGTGATAACGACAACATCGGATCCTGCTGTCTTGGAATAATCATCTGTTGATCCTGTGATACGCGTATCATACAAATCAATAGGTGAAGTTTGCCAGATATCGAGCGCTTTTCCTTCAGCGAAATTCGGCTTAATGTCGAGCAACACAACCTCGTTGCAAAGCTCTTTGCGTGCAATAACGTCAGCACATGTTGCTCCTACGTTACCGGCTCCTACTACTGTTACTTTCATTGTGTGTATTGTTTAAGTGTGTATTTGATCAGAAACGGCTCAAAATTAGGAATTGAACGCAATGTATTTGCCTGTGGCACGATTTTTTCGACCAGTTACCAATCCAAGTGCAGCAAACTATAACCCCAAAGGCAAAGCGCCGTATATTTGACGAAATGTCCCCAACGAAAAAACATCTGCTCACCGGCCTGATAGTTATCATATCAGGTTTTCTGATGGCTCAGGTGCCTACAAATCAGGATTGCCTGAACGCAATTCCTATTTGTCAGAATGTTTACTCCACAACCATTTCGTATAGCGGAGAAGGGAATTACCCGAATGAAATCAATTCCAATTCTTCCTGCCTTGGCTCCGGAGAATTAAATGACGTTTGGTATACATTCACAGTTCAGCAGAGCGGTAACCTTAATTTCCTTATTACCCCGAACAATAGTGCCGACGATTATGATTGGGCGGTTTACAACCTTACTAATGCGCCCTGCTCTGCAATTTTCACCAATCCGGGACTGGAAGTCAGTTGTAACTTTTCTGCAACGCCCGGGTCAACCGGACCGAACGGCGGTTCTGCGCAAACGTCTCAGAATGCCAGCGGAACTCCTTACAACCAGGTGATTCCCGTTACTGTTGGTCAAACTTATGTTGTCAATGTGAGTAATTTCAGCTCTACTCAAAATGGTTATACAATTGATTTCTCTGCATCAACAGCAGTAATTTTCGACCAGATTCCGCCTCAGATATTATCTGTGTCAAATCCGGGTTGTGGAGGAAACACGTTAACCGTAACTTTCTCAGAGAACATTCTGTGTAACACAGTTCAGAACAGTGACTTTTCGTTTACAGGCCCCGGCGGTCCATACACAGTAACGAATATTACATCCGTCGGCTGTGCGTCGGGCGGGCAATACGACAACGTATTTACTTTCACAATTTCGCCGAACATTACCGGCGCAGGAACCTACTCTGCGAACCTTGTCGGGCCGGTTACGGATCTGTGCGGGAACGTTTGCATTTTTCCTGCGTCACTTCCGTTTAACGTAGGAAGCTTCTCTTTTACAACCGCATCAACTTCCGCATCTTGCGCATCAAATAACGGAACAGCAACAGTAAGCGTTACAGGAGCAGGACCGTTTACCTACAATTGGAATCCAAACGTGAGTACAACTAACAGTGCAACAGGATTGGCAGCGGGAATTTATACAGTGACAATAACTGATCAGTCAAATGGTTGTACGAGTACTGATACCATTCAGGTAAATGCAAACAATACACTTGCTGTACAAACATCAGGAAATGACACAATTTGTCCGGGCCAAACTGCTACACTTTCCGCTAGCGTGATCGGTGGCAATAATCCGATAACTTATACATGGAGTAACAGTTTGCCGAATCAGTCGAGTGTTCAGGTAACACCTGCCGTTACAACAACCTACACATTGAACATTGTTGACGGATTAGGTTGTTCCGCGGGACCATTGCTTTTCACTATTAATGTTCCTGCGCCGGTTACGGTTACTATCGGAGGTGCGTCTCCAATTTGTGCCGGAGGTGGAACAACATTAACCGCCACTGTTGCCGGTGGCAACGGCACCAACACATTCACTTGGCAGCCTGGAAATCTAACTGGAAGTACCGTAAACGTTACACCACCGGTAACTACAACTTATACCGTTACAGCAACGGATGGGTGTGGCCAAACGGACACTGAAATCTTCACTGTTCAGGTTCAGCAATTACCGGTTGTAACGTTCGCTGCAGATACAACTTTCGGCTGCACTCCATTTCCTGTGCAATTTACAGTTGACACAACGGGATTCGGTGCAGGAGCTGTGTTACTCTGGAATTTCGGAGAGAATAACGTAACATCAACATCAGTGAATCCCGGTTATACCTATATCACTCCTGGTTGTCATGATGTATCACTAACAGTGACTGTTCCTCCTGGATGTTCTGTAACTCAAACGTACACGTGTCTTATAACGACTGTTGCTCAACCGAATGCTCAATTCGTTGCGTCACCGACATTCGCTTCCATTCTTGATCCGTTAGTAACATTCTCGAATCAATCTACAGGTGCAACATCATGGATATGGAGTTTTGGAGACAGTACCACAAGTACGGATTGGTCACCGACGCATTTGTACGATGCAATCGGTGTGTTCCCGGTTTATCTTGCTGTGTCCAACGCTAACGGGTGTACTGATACTGCGTGGGGAGAAATAATTGTGAATGATTTTCACACATTCTATATCCCGAATGCTTTCACTCCGAATGGAAATGGCACGAATGATGAATTCGGTCCTGTATTCACAAATATCCTTACGGAAGGTTTTGAGATGTACATTTTTGATCGGTGGGGCAATATCGTTTTTGAAACGCATGATCCATACAAGCGCTGGAACGGCAAATGGAAAGGAACAGGCGATCTTGTTCAGGAAGATGTATATGTCTACAAGATCATGTATACAGACAACATGTACGGAGAACATCATTTGATCGGTTCCGTTACTGTGATCAGGTAATATTCTCCCTGATAATTCATGTAAATCAGATCAGTTTCAACGCTCTTGACTCGTTACACCGCATTTTATTGTTTATGTTAAGGCACTGCCCTATATTTGGTAGGCACTCCTTAACAGATTAACATGCGATTTCCCAAAACTCCCGGACTCGTGTCCCGGATTTCGCTGCTGGTACTTTTCCTGTTGTTAACAGCTACAGGTTACACGCAATTGCAAGTAACTCCAGGCGGAACACCTACTTCCATTGTGAATGGTTTGATTGGAGGCGGCATGACGGTTTCCAATATTTCCATGAACTGTCCAACAACAGCCTACGGAACTTTTGCAAACGGAAACACAACGAACATCGGTATCAATAACGGAATACTTCTAACGACCGGCGCTGCGACAATGGCAATCGGGCCGAATAACTCAGTGAGCCAAGGTCAATGTAACAACACTTCTGCATCAGATCCGCAGTTGGTTGCAATTGAGCCGCAAGCTACTTACGATCTGTGCGTTCTTGAATTCGATGTTATTCCTGAATGCAGTCAGCTTACTATTCGATTCGTTTTCGGCTCTGAAGAATATCCTGAATTTGTCAATGCGTCTTTCAATGATGCGTTTGGTTTTTTCATTTCAGGTCCCGGTCCTGCGCCCGGCTGTACTCCGGGATTTTACAATAACACGAACGTTGCGACGCTGCCGAACAATACGACTCCTGTTTCAATTGACAACGTAAATGCCGGCAACAATGCCGCATATTATGTGGATAATACAGGTGGCGCTACAATACAGTATGATGGATTTACTACAGTATTAACGCGCACGATCAACGTTTGTCCATGTCAGACTTATCATTGGAAATTTGCAATTGCTGATGCCGGTGACTGCATCTACGACTCAGGTGTGTTTCTTGAATTTCTTCAATGTTCGAACGCGTTAACATTAACACCATCATCAACACCTGCCAGCGGTTGCAGCGGCTGTAATGGCAGTGCGGGCGTTACAGTTGCAGGTGGAACAGGACCATTTACTTATAGCTGGTCTCCTGGCGGATATACAACAGCAACGGTAAATAATTTGTGCGCTGGAACCTACACCGTAACAGTTACCGATCAACTTTCATGTTCACCTGCTACTACTTTGGCAGTTACAGTTGGTGGTTCCTCACCAACACTTCAATCCACGCAAACGCAAACGAATGTTACGTGCAATGCGCAATGTAACGGAACTGCATCCGTGAATGTCAGTGGTGGTACAGGTCCATATACTTATGCGTGGTTACCATCCGGAGGAAATGCAGCAACCGCAACCGGCCTGTGCGCAGGAACTTACAGTGTGAACGTTACAGACCAGACAGGATGTACCGGTACGTGGACATTCAACATTACGCAACCATCAGTTTTAACAACAACAAGCAGTTCAACACCTGCTGCGTGCGGAAACAATAACGGATCTGCAACAGTAACGCCTTCAGGAGGTGCAGGCGGATATACATATGCGTGGGCGCCATCTGGTGGTAACGCAGCAACCGCTCCGAATCTTGGTGCGGGATCTTACACTTGTACAATTACCGATGCTAATGGATGCACATTACTTGAAACAGTCAATGTGCCATCAACCGGCGGTCTTGCGTCAACAATTTCGGGAACAGATGTTACGTGTTTCGGAACTGCAACAGGTACTGCAACTGCAAGTCCTGTAGGAGGAAATCCAGGTTACACGTATTCATGGTCACCTAGTGGCGGTACCGGCGCAACTGCATCAAATCTTACAGCGGGAACTTATACTTGTACTGTGACAGATGGAAGCGGTTGTACTTCTGTTTCACAAATTACAATTACGGAACCAGTTCAACTTACAGCGTCATCTGCAGGATTCAACGTAACCTGTAATGGCGCTTGTGACGGTCAAGTGGTAACAATTCCTGCAGGTGGAACTGCTAATTATTCATTCCTGTGGAATACAGGTTGCACCACTGCGGCATGTAACAGCGTTTGTGCGGGCTCATACACCGTAACAATTACAGATGCTAACGGATGTACAGCTACCGATGTTGCCACTGTTACACAACCAACAGCAATAACCATTGCAACCGGAATGACGCAGGCTACGTGCGGTCAATCTGATGGATCCGCCAACGCGAATGCATCCGGAGGAACCGGCGCTTTCACTTACCAATGGATCAATGGCCCTGCCGGTGCAGTGTACAATAACATTCCTGCAGGCACTTATTCAGTCATTGCTACTGATGCTAACGGTTGTTCAGATACAGCTGCAGTGACGGTAACAAATTTGAATGGTGTGCTTCTCGCCTCTTGCGGCATTACCGATGTTTCCTGTTTTGGTTTGTCTGACGGATCTGCGAATGTATGTGCATCGCAGGGAAATCCGGGATACACTTACAGTTGGAGTCCGAACGTCAGTGCAACAGCTACAGCTGCCAATATTCCTGCAGGAAATTACGTTGTTACAGTAACTGACGCGATTGGATGTATCGCTACCGTTACAGTTGTTGTAACAGAACCGCCACAGTTAACACTTAATGCAACAGCTACTCCATCCGTAATATGTGCAGGAAGCAGTACACAATTAAATGCCGTTCCTGGCGGTGGATCTCCGGGATACACCGTTGGCTGGATGCCCGGACCTCTTGCAGGTAATTCAGTAAGTGTTACGCCATCTGCATCTACAACATATACAGTTGCTGTTACAGATGCCAATGGGTGCACTGCAACAACGACCACACAAATTGCAGTCAGCGCATTACCGGTGTCTGCATTTGCTGCAGACACAACAAGCGGTTGTGCTCCGTTGTGCGTCAACTTCGATGATCTCTCAACTGTTGCATTACCTGCAGTAATCACGTCGTGGAATTGGGACTTCGGAGATAACAGTTTCTCTACCATGCAGACTCCGAATCATTGCTATAATTCTGCTGGAGTTTATAGTGTAACATTGCTGGTAACAACAGGCGACGGTTGTTCGCACACCTACACGTGGAGTAATTATATAAACGTATACAGTTCTCCAACCGCATCATTTGTTGCAAGTCCGCAACCGACAACTATATTATCTCCTACAATCATGTTCACTGATGCATCAACAGGTGCGGATACATGGCTGTGGAGTTTCGGAGACATAAACAATTCAACTTCAACGTTGCAAAATCCTTCTTTCACTTATCCCGATCCGATTTGCTATCAGGTTACACTTGATGTGACATCGGCGAATGGCTGTACAGACTCTGCATCCGAAATCATTTGCATTGATCCTGATGTAAGCATTTACGTGCCGAATACTTTTACACCGAATGAAGATGGAGTGAATGAAGTTTTTCTGCCTGTGACAACCGGAATCAATCCGGACAAATATGAGTTCTGGGTTTTCGATCGTTGGGGCAATCTTATTTTCTATACTGATGATTTGAACGAAGGTTGGAATGGTCGAGTGCAAGGTCACGACAAACTTTGTCAGATTGATACTTATGTGTGGAAAGTGAAGTGTGTGGACATTCTTGATAAGAAGCACAATCTTATTGGCCACGTTAACCTGATACGTTAAGGAACCTCGGCATCTTAATGGCGTGACAATCAACAATTTTCATGTCAAGACAAGTAATTCGTCTACTGTTTTAACTTGTTCATCGAGGATAAATCCAGTATTATCGCAAGCTTGATTTATTGTTAACAATTGAATGTAAGTCCTTGATTATGGGCGCTTTCTGACTATATTTGGAAAGCAGCACACCTACTGTCCCCTACTTATGATCAACAGCTACACGCGATTATTATTGCGTTCATTTTGTTTAATCGTTGCTCTGCTTTTTGCATCAGCAAATGCACGCGCTCAGCTTACTGTAACCCCCGGTGTTTCTACAGCCACACTTGTTTCCAACCTTGTTGGACAGGGAATGACTGTATCAAATATCAGTCTCAATTGTCCGACTAATGCATACGGAACTTTCGCCAATGGTAATACCACGAATATGGGCCTTACCAATGGTATTTTACTTACTACCGGAAATGCAACAAATGCGATTGGACCGAACAACAGTGCCAGTGCAGGTACTTGCAACGGTACATCATTTACAGATCCTCAGCTAACAGCTATCGAACCGCAAGCAACGGAAGACGCCTGCATCCTTGAGTTTGATGTTATCCCCCAGTGTAATCAGATCACAATACGTTTCGTATTCGGATCTGAAGAATATCCGGAGTTTGTAAGTTCTTCTTTCAACGACGCATTCGGATTCTTCATCTCCGGACCGGGGCCAACACCGGCATGCACACCCGGATTCTACAACAACACTAACGTAGCAACTCTTCCAAACAACACTACTCCGGTTTCTATTGATAACGTTAATGCGACAGCGAACAATGCTTACTACGTTAACAATACAGGCGGAACCACTATTCAGTATGATGGTTTCACAACGATCCTTACACGAACCATCAATCTCTGTCCATGCCAGACGTATCATTGGAAATTGGCAATTGCAGATGCAGGAGATTGTTATTACGATTCAGGAGTATTCATCGACTTTTTATCCTGCGCCAACGCACTTACATTAACATCCTCTGTAACTAACAGTGGGTGTTCCGGATGCACAGGCAGTGCAACAGTTACAACAACCGGTGGTGTAGGTCCATTCACCTATTCTTGGGCTCCTTCAGGAGGTACAGCTGCAACTGCTACAGGACTTTGTCCGGGAACGTATACTTGCACTGTTACTGATGCTCTTTCCTGCTCACCGCCATCAACCATTGCAGTTACGGTTACATCAACAGGGACATTGACATTATCTGGTACGCAGACCAACGTCGTCTGTAACGGACAGTGTAATGGTTCTGCAACTACGAACATCGTTACGGGAACCGGGCCATTCACATACGCTTGGGCGCCGTCGGGAGGAACGGCCGCAACAGCCACGGGATTGTGCGCGGGCACTTACACCTGCACGGTAACGGCTTCCGGAGGATGCACGGCAACACAAACATTTAACATAACGCAACCACCCGCCATCACAACAACGGGAACACAGACGAATGTGCTGTGTAACGGACAATGTAACGGGTCGGCGTCAGTAACGATAGTCACGGGAACAGGACCGTTCACTTATGCATGGGCGCCTTCGGGAGGAACGGGCGCGTCCGCAACTGCTTTATGTGCTGGAACATACACGTGTACTGTAACAGGATTAAATGGTTGCACGGCAACTCGGACATTCAACATTACTCAACCGCCTGCAATTACAACTTCAGGAACGCAAACAAATGTATTGTGTAACGGACAATGCAACGGAACAGCATCTGTAACAATTGTCACCGGTACTGGTCCGTTCACCTATGCGTGGGCACCATCTGGCGGTACAGGTGCATCAGCAACTGCATTGTGTGCAGGAACGTATACTTGCACCGTAACAGGATTGAATGGTTGTACTGCAACAAGGACATTCACCATCACTCAACCGCCTGCAATTACAACAACGGGTACACAAACGAATGTGCTGTGTAACGGACAATGTAACGGAACTGCATCTGTAACCATCGTCACAGGAACCGGTCCGTTCACTTATGCATGGGCTCCATCAGGTGGAACAGGTGCTTCTGCTACCGCATTATGTGCAGGGACATACACTTGTACTGTAACAGGATTGAATGGTTGTACAACAACGCAAACATTTAACATTACTCAGCCCCCTGCGATAACAACATCGGGAACACAAACCAACGTTTTATGTAATGGACAATGTAACGGATCTGCATCAGTAACTATTGTCACAGGAACAGGACCGTTCACATATGCGTGGGCTCCTTCAGGTGGTACAGGTGCATCGGCAACAGGTCTGTGTGCCGGAACTTACACCTGCACAGTCACCGGTTTAAACGGTTGTACAGCAACTAGGACTTTCAGTATTACGCAACCACCTTTAATCACAACAACCGGAACACAAACAAACGTTTTATGTAACGGACAATGTAATGGAACCGCATCTGTGACTATTGTCACGGGGACAGGTCCGTTCACTTACGCTTGGGCACCATCAGGTGGTACCGGTGCTTCTGCAACTGCACTGTGCGCAGGAACTTACACTTGCACTGTTACGGGTCTAAACGGATGCACAACAACACAAACATTCAACATCACTCAGCCGCCGGCGTTAACTGCAACAGGAACTCAAACGAACGTATTATGTAACGGACAGTGCAACGGAACAGCTTCTGTTACTATAACATCAGGAACAGGCCCATTCACATACGCATGGGCGCCATCAGGTGGAACTGGTGCATCTGCTACTGCACTTTGTGCAGGAACATATACATGCACTGTTACAGGATTGAACGGATGTACAACAACGCAAACATTTAACATCACACAGCCACCGGCGATCACAACCACGGGCACTCAAACCAATGTATTGTGTAACGCACAATGTAACGGCAGTGCAGCTGTAACGGTTACCGCAGGTAATGGTCCCTTTACCTATGCATGGGCTCCGAGTGGAGGAACTGCAGCAACTGCAACCGGCTTGTGTGCGGGAACATACACCGTTACAGTTACCGGAGCGGGTGGCTGTACAGCAACTCGAACTTTTACCATTACACAACCAACTGCTCTAACAGCAACCACAACACAGACGAACGTTTTGTGCAATGGCGCATCAACAGGTAGCGCAAGTGTTGCTCCTTCAGGCGGAACAGGTCCTTATACTTATTCATGGGCACCTTCAGGCGGAACAGGTGCAACAGCAACTGGCCTTGCTTCCGGAACATACACTGTAACTGTTACAGATGCCAACGGTTGTACGATTACGCGCACATATAACATCACTCAACCCACAGCTCTTACCGCAACAACTTCATTCACTCAAGCAACTTGCGGAAGTGCGAATGGTTCTGCATCTGTTTCTCCTTCCGGTGGAACAGGTCCTTACACATACTCATGGGCTCCATCAGGTGGCACTGCAGCAACTGCAACCGGATTGACTTCTGCGATTTACACAGTAACAGTAACAGATGCGAATGGTTGCACCATAACAAGAACTGTAAACGTTACGAATGCGGCCGGCGCAACAGCCACAATTACTGCTTCAACGAATGTTTCGTGCTTCGGTGGTAACAACGGTTCTGCAACAGTTTCTGTCGCAGGCGGAACGAGTCCGTACACTTACGCATGGACACCATCAGGTGGAACAGGAGCAACCGGCACCAACTTGTCAAACGGCAATTATACAGTTACCGTTACGGATGCTAATGGTTGTACTGCCACTGCAACAGTTGCAATCACACAACCACCGGCGATCACATTAACACCAACACAAACCAACGTATTGTGTAATGGTGGAGCAACAGGCTCTGCATCTGTTACAGCTTCGGGTGGTACGGGAACTTATACATATGCGTGGGCACCGAGTGGAGGAACTGGTGCGACTGCAACTGCGCTCACTGCGGGAACTTATACCGTTACAGTATCATCGCCTGCCGGATGTACAGCTACACAAACTTATTCTATCACGCAGCCTCCTGCGTTGAGTACAACAGGAACGCAAACAAATGTGTTGTGTAATGGAGGAAATACCGGAGCAGCGAGTGTTACTCCTGCGGGAGGAACCGGACCATACACTTACTCATGGGCACCTAGTGGTGGAACAGGTTCTTCTGCTACAGGACTTGCATCTGGCACTTACACCGTTACTGTGACCGATGCTAACGGATGTACTATTACGCGCACATATAATATCACGCAACCACCAGCTCTTACTGCTACCACTTCATTCACGCAAGCAACTTGCGGTAATGCCAATGGTTCAGCATCCGTTTCTCCTTCGGGCGGAACAGGTCCATATACATACGCATGGGCTCCATCAGGTGGAACCGGTGCAACTGCTACAGGGCTTGTAGCCGCGATTTACACTGTAACTGTAACTGATGCGAATGGCTGTACAATTACAAGCACTGTCAATGTAACAAACGCAGCAGGAGCTACAGCTACAATTACGGCATCGACAAATGTCTCTTGCTTCGGAGGTAACAACGGTTCTGCAACAGTTTCTGTCGCAGGCGGAACGAGTCCGTACACTTACGCATGGACTCCGTCAGGCGGAACCGGTGCAACAGGAACTAATTTATCAAACGGCAACTACACAGTCACCGTTACTGATGCCAACGGATGTACAGCTACGGCTACTGTTGCCATCACACAACCTCCGGCAATTTCACTTACACCAACGCAAACCAACGTGTTGTGTAATGGAGCAACTACAGGCGCCGCATCAGTTGTAGCTACGGGTGGCAATGGCACTTATACTTACGCTTGGTCTCCGTCCGGTGGCACCGGTGCTGCAGCAACGGGATTAGCAGCAGGAACATACACCGTTACGGTTTCCTCTCCTGCCGGTTGCACAGCAACGCAAACATTTAACATTACTCAACCAACCGCACTTACGGCAACAGCAACTTCATCTCCTGTACTCTGCTTTGGTGGTAACACAGGCTCTGCGTCGGTAACTGCTTCAGGCGGAACTTCAGGATACACTTACTCTTGGGCGCCAAGTGGAGGAACAGGTTCTTCCGCAACAGGTCTTACAGCAGGTGGATACACTGTAACAATTACTGATGCGAACGGTTGTACAACTACTGCTTCAACGACAGTTACACAACCTACTTTGCTTAGTGCAACAACTTCATTCACACAAGCAACTTGCGGAAACGCTAACGGTTCTGCTGCTGTTACTGCTTCAGGTGGAACATCAGGATACACCTACTCTTGGGCGCCAAGTGGTGGAACAGGTGCAACTGCTACAGGGCTTGTAGCCGCGATTTACACAGTAACAGTTACAGATGCAAATGGTTGTACAACTACGAGTACCGTTAACGTGACGAACGCTGCAGGTGCAACAGCTACAATCACTTCATCAACCAACGTTTCATGTTTCAGCGGGAATGATGGTTCAGCAACAGTTTCGGTAGCAGGAGGAACCGGGCCATTTACATACTCCTGGTCTCCTTCAGGCGGTACAGGTTCAACAGGTACTAACTTGTCAAATGGTACCTATACGGTAACAGTTACTGACGCTAATGGCTGCACAACAACCGCTACTGTTGCAATTACACAGCCTCCGGCTATTACACTTACGCCAACACAAACCGATGTGTTGTGTAATGGAGCAACCACTGGTGTTGCTTCAGTAGTTGCCTCAGGTGGAACAGGAACATACACTTATGCTTGGTCACCTTCAGGTGGAACATCTGCAACGGCGACAGGTCTTGCTGCAGGAACATACACTGTTACTGTTTCTTCACCGGCAGGTTGCACAGCAACGCAGACCTTTAACATCACACAACCAACTGCGCTTACAGCAACCGCAACTTCATCTCCTGTACTCTGCTTCGGTGGTAACACAGGTTCTGCGGCGGTAACTGCTTCAGGTGGAACTTCAGGATACACTTACTCTTGGGCTC
>JBJOKQ010000022.1:0-25699 GCA_046046005.1 Bacteroidota bacterium
GATTTGGTCACGCGGATACTCAACACCGAACAGTTCTCAAGGACGATTTATTTGTAACGCACCTTCTGATCAGATTATGATTGCGGGAGAAGATGTGTTGCCAAATACTCCTTATTCTTCCATTGCACTTTTCATGCTGGACAGCACAGGCTCCTTACAGTGGGTTAAAAGATATGGCGGTGCAGGTTATGAAGCGCTCGGTGATTTTGCGCTATGTGAGAATGGAGGTTACATTATTGCAGGAACTACTTCCAGCTATAACAACGCTTCCAACGGTGTTTCGGATGCAATGTTGATTCGCATAGACAATCAGGGAGATACATTATGGTCGAAGCGCTATGAAACTGCACCTTATGCAATAGGAATAGAAGCTGTTGCTGAGCTCGGCGATGGCGGATTTGTTTTTGCAGGATCAACGAACGCTTACGGTGCGGGCTTGGAAGATATTTTACTTGTACGTTGCGACAGTGCAGGAGATACATTATGGACGCGCACGTTTGGCGGAACTTACCCGGAATACAACACGCAACTTTTAGTGATGGATGACGGAGGATTTCTGATTACTGCCCAGACTTCCAGTTTTACGTCTAATAATCAATGGGATATCTATATGATCCGCACGGATACCAACGGAGATACACTGTGGACAAAAACAATAGGAGGAAGCGTTCGTGATGTGCCTCGTGATCTTATTCGCACGTCTGATGGTGGTGTTGCAATACTTGCGCAATCTGAATCATGGAATGCAACCGGAATATCTTTTGATTACGATGTTTCATTGATTCTTCTGGACAGTACTTTAAACACGCCGTGTTTTTACAGCCCTGTGCCGACACAAGTTGGATACGCTCCGTTTCTTGTAGCGTCATTCAGTCCTCAAATAACTTCAGGAGGCGGACAAGCATCACACAGTCCGCCTATCACCAGCGGCGCAACAATCACTACGTTCTGTGATCCTTTAGGCGTTGCATCCGATCCTGCACCGCACGAAAACATTTCTCTCTATCCGAATCCGGCAGCGGAAACATTCACAGTTCAGTTGTCGTCTCCGGGAGCAACATTGCAGTTGTACAATTCAACAGGTGCATTGATTCGCACTGCGTCAACATCCGGCAATAAAATCGAAGTCAATCTGCAGGAAGAAGCGCAGGGAATTTATTTCTGTCGCGTTACGCGAAACGACGGCAGTGTATGGATGCAGAAGGTGGTGCACTGATGCGGCGTTGTTCATCATGTATTTAATACAATGTATATTTTCATGTTAATTCCTATTCGTTTTCTGATTCTCTTTTTGCTGCTCATCGGATCATTGCAGCTTTCCGCTAACATCACAACAACTCGTGGAGGTGATATGTGGGTACAGGAATACAGCCCCGGATTTTTCCGACTGAAAGGAATGTTATTGCTTACGGATGCGCCTACAAATTTTGATTCGGTGCAAGTAGACTGGGGTGATGCTTTGACGCAGGTAATTTGTCTTGCAGGATATCCTTCCACCGTTACACCGCAAGGAGTACGCGTCAGTTTTAATCTTACACATGTCTATTCGCCCGGCACGTACAATCTGCTTCTTACTTGCGGTAAGCGTGTGCCGTGGATTCTCAACATGGACAACAGTGGCAGCACGGATTTCAAAATTGTTTCATCGTTCATCTATGATCCGAACAGTGGAATGAATTCATTGCCATTGGGAGATACATTGAATTATGAAGTGGAGTTAGTGGCAGGAGTAACAAATACAATCGCACATACGGTAGTTGATTTCGAAGGAGACAGCGTGCGTTTTTATCGTTTGACACCTGCGATGTCAATAAATTTCCAGCAACCTGAAGTTGCAGGCGGCGGGACGTTTACATACACCAGCGGTTCCGGTAATTTCACTTGGGATCCGCAAGTACCCGGACTGTATTCTGCCTTGTTCGGCATTTACGAATATCGTCAGAATCAAAATGGGAATTGGGTGACGTTCGGTGTGCACGCCAGGGAAATAATTCTGGATGTTGGTTCTGTATCAGGAGTGGGTACAAATTCAGCTTGGCCACAGTTGAGTTTGTTTCCGAATCCGAACACCGGAATATTTGCGATCAACGGATTGCAAGCGGGAGATTGTGTACGTATTGAGAATGCATCCGGATCAGTTGTTCAAACGGCTACAGCTACTGAAACATCTTTGCGAATCGATCTCACAGCAATTTCGCCCGGAGTGTATTTTGTGATTGTTGATGACACGCAGCGCAGGTTCGGTTTGCGTTCTGCTCGTGTAATGATTTGTGAATGAAATCAAGTTGGCAGCGGGTTGGAGTGCACTTGTTTTTCGATGCAGATGGAGAGGGTGAATTTCACATGCTGATAATCTGTGGCGGATGATTTTTGCCACGGATGTCGCAGAGAAGCGCAGATGAAATTTCACGCGCACAAGATCTGCGTAATCAGCGAAACAGGAGAGCTTGCCTTCGTAACTCAGATTTCGCAGTTTCTTCGGTTTAGCGCACTACTGCGCACATTAGCACCTGATAGCGTGTCTCCAGGTCTAACGTCTAATGTCTGTAGTCTTATTCAATGACGTCCGCACCTTCCGCTCGGATCGCGGGTCAGAGCGCGGCATTGCTCATAATCACGAAATGAGGAAGAACGCATATGCGGCGGGACGTAATCTTTTCCGGAGCAACGACGTAAAGGATACGTTGCGTAAATCGAATCTTCGATTCGCATCTGTTCACGTAAACGCGCTTCGGCACGATCAGCACGTGAAAGAATTGTATCGCGGTAAACGGAAAATGATTTTGAAGAATCGATTCCTGTACAAACATCGCGGTAGAATGAATAGTACCACGACATAGAATCGTTGAATGAGGAACGATACACCTGAAACTTTCTTTCGCAGATCGGATTGTTCGACATGTAGCGTCCGTTTTCATCTATGCATTCGCAGAGCGTAGGATGATCTGCAGAACCGTAAACGGAATCCGGATTCTTATTGAGCATTTCAAATTCAAGTTCACTTCCCGGAAGGCAAAACCATTTCGATTTGAGAAACTCATCGTAGCTCACGGATTCTTTCACATCCCCTTCCTGTTGCCTGTAGCGATACAAAGCGTAGAGCCAGTTTTCGTTGAGCGCGATAGTGTCACATTTTTCATCGTGTACCACAACGAAGTATCCGTACGTTCCTTCGTAAACAACATGGTAATCGTCGGGATGTGCGTTCATCAAAACATCTTCTGTTGTTTGAGGAGAAGAACAAGCCGTTAAAGTGAGAGCAAATAAAATAGTGAGGAGGCGCATGAGTAAATATATGCCAAATCGGGATGATGGTTGCCGGGAATGATAAGAGGTTCTTACTTGTCTTTGATAAATTTCAAACTGCCTTTCTCGGTATCTGACACAATTTCAATTTTATAATTTCCGGGACTCAGATCACCAATCGGAACGGAATAGGTTGAATGTGTTCCTGTGAAGTTGATTGTCTTAGCCAGTTTCCCGGTTGATTCGTAAATACTGATAACTGCATTCGATAGTTCACCTGTTCTGATGATAAGAGTTCCACCGGACGAATCCTGATCCGCTTTCACAACTGTTTTTTTGACCGGTGTAACGGGCGTAGTTGATTTTCCCGCTGATGATGAATCTGCTTTAATTACAGGTTGGTTCACAGGCAGAACTTCGTACACAATCACCAGCTTCGGATGCCTCTTCACATCGGGATGATCACTCGAACAGAAAACAAGAGCGGCAGAAGAAGATGGATTTTCCCTGGTGAGTGCGAGATAGAAACCATAATTCGCTCCCGGCACATTGATCATGTCTTTCACCATGGCCGTAACATCACATGTGTAATCCTGTTTTGAGTTTGAACTTTTAGGTAAGGTAACAGCGTTCACTTTCGTAAAGGTGGGCATCGTGTTCCATTTGACACCGGATTCTGTCCATGGAGAAGTTACACGATTAAGCGTTGCTTCATTTTTTCCGTAATGTCCGGGTAATTTATCGTTGACAAAACCCGCAGCGTACAACGTAAGTTTTGCAGAAACAATTTTCGCTCCATTCGGAATCTGAGTTAAGTCAAATTTAATCAGCGCACGATTGGTGTTATGACCACCTGAAGCTCCCGGCATGCAGAAAGCTTTGATGTAAACATCGCTGCCGTAATTGCGTCCTGAATTGAAATTGGTATGAAATCCAAGCGAAGCATCGCAACCGCTTTTTGAATCAGGTTGTAAACTGAGAGTAGTTTGCGCAATCAGTGAGCAGGAAATAAATATTCCTGCAATAAGTCCGAAGAAAAGTTTCATCGTTTACTGCTCCTTAACGAAGCGCACAGTACCTCGCTTATTGTCAGAAATAAGCTCAATGATGTACGAGCCTGATGCAAGTTCAGCTACTGAAAAAGTGAAAGTGGAAAGTACACCTTTGTTCGTAATGCTTTTTACAATCTTTCCGTCCATTGAATAGATGTTAATCAAGGCATCATTCATTTCTGTGCCTGTAACTGTAATCATATCGGTGGCAGGATTCGGTGACGCGGTAAGAAATACTGTTACTGTCTGAATGGAATGTACTGAAGATCCTGTGTCGAGTGTGTAGGTTACACAGAGTTGCGGACGTTTCAGCGCGTTTGCATCATCACTGGAGTAGAACAACAATGCGGCAGGAGAATTCGGATTCTCAGTCTGTAATCTGAAGAGAAAACCATAATTCTGTGACGGATTTGAAACCTGATACTGCACCATGCTTCCCACATTCACGATATAATCCTGCGTTGAAGAAGTGCTCTGCGCAAGACTTGCAGAACCTGTTGCAGTTGTTGCCGGTGCCGTGTTCCATGTTACTGTTGATTCCGTCCACGGAGCAGTTATCCTTTCAATAACACTTGCATTCGAACCGAAGTGTCCCGGAAGCTGCGCGTTAATTGTTCCTGTTGCAAAAAGATAAAGATCCGCCTGCTGAACGATTGCATTGTTCGGGATTGACGACATGTCGAAACGAATCACACCGCGATTGGAATTAGCTCCGCCCTGTGCACCCGGAATGCAAAATGCTTTGAAGTAAGTATCAGTTCCGTAATTCTGCGTGGCTGTATTGTAGTTGTCGTGATATCCAAGTGAAGCATCTTCTCCTGCAGTCGGATCCGGTTGCATGCAGTTGTTTGAAACTGTATAGGTGATTTCCAGTTTCGGCCATTTAGCAGCGTTAGGGCCATCGCTTGAATGAAAACAAAGCGCTGCAGAGCTCGAAGGATTTTCTGTTACAAGTTGCAGAAAGAATCCAAAGCTCGAGCCGGGATTAGTAATCATATCCTGCACCATAGCAGAAACGTTGGAAGTGTAATCCTGAGTTGCCGAAGAACTTTGAGAGAGTGTTACCTGATTTTGAGTGGTAATTGAAGGAGCGGTATTCCACGTAACGGAATTTTCAGACCACGATGAAGTGATACGACTTATTGTTGCGCTGTTATTTCCGAAGTGTCCGGGCAACGTGGCGTTGATATAACCTGTTGCATACAGCGTGAGATTCGCGGAAACAATTGTTGCGTTTGAAGGAATGGAACTCAAATCAAATTGCAAAATCCCGCGATTTGTATTTTGTCCGCCTTGCGCGCCCGGAATACAAAATGCTTTCAGGTAAATATCGGTTCCGTAATTCTGAGTTGCTGTGTTGTAATTATCGTGGTAACCCAAAGAGGCGTCGTTACCGGTTGCAGCGCCGGGCTGAAGAGTTACCGTAGTTTGCGCAGAGAGGAACAATGCGGAACAAGCGGTTCCGAGTGTCAGGAGAAACTTTTTCATGTGTAATTGCCTTTGAGTAAATATAGTTCAATTTGCTAATGAATCAATGCTGAAATGATATAATACTCGAAAGAGTCAATGTGCAAATGGTTCGATGTGCAGATAAGGAATCATTGAGTGCGCGTCGTGGTTCCTCCTTGGGAGGTAAGGAGGCGCGCGTTAGCAAAGAATCTGTATCTGACGATTTTTGCCACTGACTTCGCGGATGAACAACAACATCTCATTGGGTTACAATCGAACCGCAAATCACTTGAATCAATCGTCCCAATCCACGTGCTTTGTTTCCAGCTCATTTTTCTCCAGGATGAGTTGTTGCAATCGATAAGTATCGATAATCGCTTTCCTGTCTTCTTCACTGAGCACGTACGACGCATAGATCGCTTGGCCAAATGAAGCGTTCACTTTTATTTTCTTTGTCGGATTAGCAATGATCGCGCGAATCAGAACTTTTGCCTGTTCTTCCAGAATGTAGAGCACTTCACCTTTCGGATTCGGTACCGCTGTGTATTGCATGCCATCGGGAACTGTGAGCGGATAGGTGTAATTGGAGTCGGCCGACCACGATGAATCTCCGAATTCCAACTTCACTGTGTTATGAAGGTGATCGTGAATTTCAGGAAGCGTACTGATCAGCACTATAGCACCTGTTTCGGGATACAGCACAGCAGCAAGCCCGTTACGATCCGCATCCGGAGAACCTTTCCAGTTTTTATGAATCACCGCGTCGTTGATTCCGTTGCACGGCACGAAGTTTTCAGCAATGATGCTGTCAATCTGATGTTCCAGTTGTTCCTGACGAACTCTATCGATAGAATCCTGTTTCAATCCCAGCTTCGCATCTTTCAAAGTTGAATCCAGATAATCTTGAATACGATCGACACCGCATCGGGAGCAGGAGGAGAGGCAGATAATAAAAATGAAGATCAGCAGAGAAGAAGAGCGCATGAGTAAATATAATTCAATTTGCAGATGAGTCCATGTGCAGATGTGCAAATGATTCGATGTGCAAATGATGGGACATGGGAATATGTTGCCGCAGATTTCGCAGAGGATCGCAGATGAATTTCGGGCACATTAAATCTGAGCCATCAGCGTAATCTGTGGCGATGAAACTTGCCTCAGATGGCACAGAGAAGCGCAGATGAATAACATGCGAAGCAATCGAATGAACATTTGACCGTGCTGGTGTGACTCAGAAAATGAGCATTGGTAACAGCTCCAGTTTGCGTCTTGCTTTTTTTACCTGGAAGTAGCTGCGGATGAAGTTGAAGACTCCTCCTAAGAAGAGCAGGAGACAAATGCCTACATGTTTTACAGTGATGAACCGCGATGCGTCTTCCATATCGCGCAAATTGTTTTCGGTGTTCGGCGTGTAGAAATACAGAAACAGAATAACTCCCCACGCAATTCCCATTACTAGTGCAATGATCAGATTCACCTTTTTCCGGTGCTCTACATTCTCTACTTCAGCCGAGAGCATAATCCATTGTGCCTCTTGCTTCGAGACCCCTTTTTTCTCCAATGCAATTTCTACGTATGCGTCGGTGTGATCCGCTTCGTACAAAGTTTGTGCATAGCGGATGCCGGATGTGAGTTCGGAGTAGGATTTTGGAGGCATGGAGTAAATATAATAAGAGAAGCATTTCCTTTATTCAGGTCTTGAAACCCTCATACGGTGCCACCATCATCTGGATTGCTGTTCAGCAAATGATGACTTCCTACTTCATGCTGCAACCGATTATTGTGTTGCTGGGTGCGGGGATTGTGGTGAGCGGGTTGGTGGGGGAGGATAAAATGTGACTAACATAAGTGAGACGGCATGCGCAAGGTGAGCATGAGCTTCTTGATTTTTCCTGCGTCAGTTACTATAGAACATTTGCATACGCACTGTTGTTGAATCAGATTGAAAAGGTTGTTCTGATCGTAAATGGAGTAGTAATGCAAATCACCTTGGTTGTTTCTGTAGACATAGACACGTGAAGAATCGATTACACCTTTACAGACGTCATTTGTAGCGAGATTGGAATATAGAAGCAGTTGCAGGAAACTATTGATTTTGTACTGGTTGTAGTGTGCTGCATATTCCTTACTGAATTGAGAATGTAGTGTCAACTCCGACACTATTTGCTCAAGGGTACATTGACCCAATGTATTTGCAATAAAAGTAGCTTCCGCTAATATTTTAGGAAACTTAGAATCAACCAGCATCAGATTCAGTCGTAGTAACTGGTTCGAGATACCAGCAATCTTAAATTTCTCACGCGTAGAATCAACTTCACATTCGAACTCAATTTCAATCAAATGCAGATTTTCGAGCTTGATAAATTTCGGGGTTGTCGTGATGGGTATTTGCATCCGACAAGGGTAGGAAGGAAAAGGGAGGGAGTCAACGGATTATGAGTAACGTGCGGGGGAATTCTCAAGAGTTGGATAGATCTTATACCAAAACATCAATGTGTGTTCAAATTCAATAGAACAAAAGTTCACTTATATCCGATTGACTCATAGTCGAAATATTTTGAGCTTGCTAATATGAAAGTTCAGAAGCTAATAGGGGCTAGGATCAAGGAATTGCGCAAAGAATTGGGTGAAACTCAAGAGGAGATGGCATTCAGGGCGGGAATCGATAAGACGTACTGGAATGAAGTGGAGAATGGGAAAAGGAATGTTTCTGTTGTGAATTTAGGGAGGATAATTAATTCTTTGGAAGTGAGCTGGAGTGCGTTTTTTGATACAAGGACATTTAGTCGAAGAATACATGATGTTTCTAGCAAGACACAAAAGGTAAAGTGATCAAGTCGTATGCCTGGGAAGTACAACAGTAGTCTTGATGTATTCTTGCAAACTGAGAATGAAACGATTCTTGGTTTTCTGGCAATTGGGGTTTCTAATCATCAGCTATTGCGGGCGCAGAGAGTATCGTGGTACAATCAACTTACATACCTCAAAGAGAATTTCTCCAAACTGCCCGGTGATTGGAGTGTCATTTTGGAATATCATATACCTCGGCGGGCTAAAAGAATCGATATAGTTGTTCTTGCTAACGATTTGATTTTTGTAATTGAATTTAAAGATAAGGAGCGCGGTTACCCTCCTGAGGCGATCAGGCAAGTTGAAGATTATTCGCTTGATATTAGAGACTTTCACAAAGAATCGGAAGGCAAAGCGATTGTACCAATAGTATGGGCCGCAGATGGTAAGGATATTAACAATACCATTATTAATACGTATGATTTTGTAAAGCAATGTCTATTTGCCAACAGAAATAATTTGAGTTCTGTGATGCATGTAGCATTCGAGCATTTCACTAACACGACGGCATCTAAAATTGACGTTGACATTTGGAATAATAGCGAATATGTGCCGACACCGACGATTATTGAGGCTGCACAATTTTTATTTGCTGGACAAAATGTTAAGGAAATTTCGAGATCGCATGCGGGTACGGTCAACTTAACGAAGACAACGGACGCGGTTATAAACGCGATTAAATTCGCTATTGAGAAGCAAGAGAAGGCTATTTGTTTTATAACAGGGGTACCTGGAGCTGGGAAAACACTTGCTGGTTTAAATATAGTACACAATGTTGACCAGCACTCTGGAAGGGGTATATTTCTCTCTGGAAATGGCCCTTTGGTGAAGGTACTATCAGAAGCCCTTGCACGTGATCACTCTAATAGAACTGGTGAGTCATTAAGTGAATCTAGAAGAAAAATTGCTTTTGTGCAGAATGTACACCAGTTCTTGGATTTCTATCACAACAACGACCAAGTACCACCGGATAGAATTGTATTATTTGATGAAGCTCAACGCGCATGGAATGCTGAACATTCGAAAAGAAAATTTGATCGCGATTTTTCTGAGGCCGAGATGTTGATCAGAATTATGCACAGGAATAAAGGGTGGGCGGTGGTTGTGGCATTAATTGGAAGCGGCCAAGAAATAAATACTGGTGAGGCGGGACTTGCAGAATGGGGAAGGACATTGATGAACAAGTTTAGCGACTGGAAGATATACGTTTCGCCAGAGCTCAAAGAGGGTAATTCCGATATCGCTAACCACAAACTATTTCAGAGCACTCCTAGTAATATCTCAATCACAGAAGTGCCAGAATTGCATTTGCATGTTTCTATTAGATCATATAAGGCTGAAAAACTTTCGGAATGGGTTGCAGCGATACTGGAGGATGAACCGGTAGTGGCGAAGGAATTGTTGCAGAAGCATCTCAATAATTACCCGATTTATTTAACTCGAAATTTGGAAACGGCTCGAGACTTTTTGAGGAAAAAGAATAGAGGAAGTAGGCGAACAGGGCTTGTAGCGAGTTCGGGAGCGAAACGTCTTAGGCCGCTTGGTTTGGACGTAGGAATTGATATTGATGTTGCTAACTGGTTTTTAAATCAGAATGACGATGTTCGTTCTTCATGTTTTTTAGAACTCCCAGCCACAGAGTTTGCAGTTCAGGGCTTGGAATTGGACTGGGTCGGTCTGTGTTGGGGCGACGACTTTAGAAAAAGTAGAATAAATTGGTCATACCATAGTTTTAAGGGCACAAAGTGGCAAGTTGAACGCAAGACTGACAAACAACAGTTTATTAAAAATAAGTATAGAGTTCTGTTGACGCGTGCGCGCGAAGGTTTAATAATATTCATACCTGAAGGATCAACTGAAGATAGAACGAGGCAGAAAACCAATTATGATTTGACTTTTGAATATTTGTTGCGTTGCGGGATTCCGGTAATCTGAGAAGAAAAAAGAGCAATCTATTAGTCAAGGAAGTATTCTGTATTTAGTTTCTGAAACAATCACTTCCAGATATATAAAGAGTTTGGCAGATTGCTCGGTTTTCGGGGCAAGAATAATGATTCATGTATTATGCGAGCCGCCAATTCCATCTTGGCGACCTTCCGTTCGTTCGGGACATGTTGCAGGAGCGCTAGGTAGGTAGAGTGGACGTCGGGCATTGATTGATTCTAATAGTATTATGGATCAATCATCAGACAAAAGATCAAACTCATTGTGTTAACGTAAATGCCCCTAAATATTGCACTCTGTAAATCATTGGTTGTTGCTCATCCATTGCAATCAGCACACAGAATTCACCATTATTGTTTTCTGTATTTACCAAATAACATGTACGTACCGATTCATTTTGGGAATTGAACTTCATTAATCCGCAATTTACATTCGGATATATCGTCGCAATAACTCGTGCCGATTTGCAAACTACTTTAAGCTGTTCTATTGAAAGTGCAGAAAGGCATCTGTTGCTATTTTCAACTATATATTCTAAATCCAATTTAATCCTTCCGAACGTAGAATCTTCAATTTCGAACTCGATAGTTTGTGCTACCCCTGAATAGATTTCTTGCGTAATACAATTGTGCGCTATAATTGCCATTTCAAGGGATGATTTCTAAATATTCGTAATCGAGGTAGTATTTGTGTCTTTGAACGTAATGTGGGCCTTGTTGTAGGAGCACTGGGAGGGAGAATGGACGTCGGGCAAGCGTAAGGGGAATTAATTATTATTCTAACATCAACATGTAGATTTTTCTCAACTGCTCATTCTTTTCATAATACAGTACCCCATCAATGAATTTCTTTAAATCTTGTTTCTCGTAAATTCTATTTGCCATTTCAAGAGCAAGACTAGCAAGTACTTTATCAATATTCGATGAAGTGCTTTCTGTCGCCTTGGTGTGCCCTAATTCATAACGTAAAGCTTCAATTTTTTCTAGCATCTCCACAATATCATTTCTGCGCATCTCCTGCGAGTCATATTTGGCATATCTAATAAAATTGGCATTGCTGATAATACGATCGAACTTCTCAATAGATTTCGTTTCGTTCCAGTTCAAAAATAAATTGTTACTCATGCGGAGGTATAAGGGATGGTAATTTTACGGGAGCTGACCAATTGCTCCTGTTAATGACTAACGTTTGTGTAGCGCCGCCAGTAGTATGATAGCCTGATTCAATCGTCGAAGCGCAAATACTCTCGAAGACGTTGGTATTTTGGTTAGCAGTGATAGCATACACATCGTATTTAACGGAATGACTACCCAAAGGTAAACCCAATTCTTGTTCTATCGTTAGACTATTTTTTAAGCGAGCAAATTCAGTTGGACTGATGAAATATGCAGTGTATGATGACACTTCTTTACCTTCTGGAACTAGTTTATAAAGAACTTCACCCGGTAAACAAGCACGTTTAATTGGGACAGTGCTGCCTGACTTAATTAGTTCAGCAAGAAAACCTGTTTTTAAGTCTAGAGAAAGACCTGATGGGTATTCCGAAAGCATTTCATTGTAAGTATTTATTGGAACTGAAGAAGTGGGCAAACCCTCAGGTTGGAAATTGTTGATATTAAACGGACCGTATTGGTTTTCGAGCTGAGATAACCACAATGTTCTTGATTGGACAAGGTTCGCTTCCGATGCGATAGTCGCCGCCTGCCTCGCCAACAACTCATCCATTCGCCGCATCCGCCCTTGTACAGCAGGATCCATCGTGGACCAATCTGTAACCTGACTGTATTTGGTACGGTAAGTTTGCGCAATGGAGACAGGAACCGGTTGCAAATCCCCGCTCTTCGCAGCGTTAATGTAGTCCGCTGTGTATTTCACTCCGGAAACTGCAATGCGCGAAATACCCCAAGCGGCGACAATGTTGTTGAACATGTTCACGGCTTCCTGTATCGCAGGATTCGCATAGATGTTAGCAACGATGTTCGCGCTCGAGCCAATGAATTGCAAAGCTTCAAACGCGGCAAGTGCAATGTTGTTTGCGGAAAGAGCTGCTCCAATAGCAAATGGACCGGTTGCAATCGCAATTACGTCCAGCGCAATTGCTGTTACGGTAATTGCGTTGGTGTTGAACGCTTTGTCGTCTGCATACTTCAACAGTATTGCGGGCGCAATAAATGGTTCATCAGGCGCGGCTCCGGCAACTTGCAGCATTCCTAACGAACTGCGGTTCGTGAATATTACAAGGTCGAATGGTTGAAGTGTGTAAGGAGCGTAAGTATTATCCCAAACGGCTGTATAGTAAGGTTCACCTCCGTTTGGAGGATTATGCCGCTGATGATTACTTACTACTTTGTGAGACACTTCAATGTTGCCGGTCGCCTGTAAAGTGATATCGTAATCATGAGTGCCAACGGGCGCTACGGTGAACACGTGCCAATCATCCCAGTATATCTGTCGTTGTATCCACTCTTCTGATGTCTGCGGCATTCTGCTGGCCGCATAATATTCATCCGACATCATTATTGATGTGAGACCGCGAATGAAACGTGCGTAATTATCACCGTCATTACCAAATACCGCATCATCTATCTGTTGTATCAACGAAACAATTAAAGCCTGATTCGGTTTATTGCCGTTGTAATTCGGGTGTGAATTAAGCGGACTTACATCATCCAGATGCAAAAAGAAAGCAGCAACTTGTGCACGCGGCGTGTTCTCAACAATCTTGCAAGCATAGTACTCCTCACGGGAAATACCGTTGTCAAACATTGTGTAACCCGAATACACGGCAAGCGCGTGAATTCTCTCCTGTTCTGTTAACCCACCGTAATCTACGCTCTCATTGAATTGAGCAAAGATTGCGTTGAGACTCGAACTTGTAAACGTCGTCAATATCGCCGCCTTCAGTGAAATATACTTGGCCGACTCTGCAAACTCACGGGATACTGCCTGCAGAGAGTATTCGAAACCGCTGTTCTGAACTGAAGGATTGTTGATGATCCTGCTGGCAAAGTAGGTATGGAGCTCATCGAGTTTCGGATATGTGCGTGTGTTTGCATAATGACACACACGCTTTGAGAACATCCACTCTCCGACTGAACCGGGAATAAGTGCGCCTCGATACCATGCACGAGAGTACACGAGACAATCACGGTTACGGGGTGACAAAGTATTTTGAATGATGTCTTCGGTAATACCCTTGTGCCAGTTCCTCAGTTGCGCGAGATTCGTCTGTTCATCGTAAAGCGGATTGTTGAACAGGTTGTTAATGACTATGGGCTGCGTTAAAGGCGTTGTGACCGCGATGTCAAAAGTCTTTATCACGATCATGTACATTTCGATGTGGTAATCGCGATAAACACGAGACAACACAGCGTTCAATGAATCATAGCAGGTTGCGCTCAGAATCTGTATTCCGGTGGTGTCAACTCTGTTTTCGATTACTCTTGAGTAGCTGGGTTCATTACCGTCGATGACAACGGTAAACTTCATCTGATCAGGTGAAGTGCAATGTGAATTGTACTCCAGCAGCTGACAGAACTCAGCCTGTCCTTCTCTGACGATTTCTTTTCGTCGGACAGAGTCCAGCTCCAGTGCATTCATGTTGAATGACAGAAGCAGATAAGCTATTGCAATAATGTACTTCATAATCAATGAGGCGACATCTGATGAATGATTGTTCTTCGAACCATTGCTTTGATCCCGTTTTCTGCTACAACCTGCGCAATTTCACTTTCGGTTTTCCCTGCAAGAAGTTGTTGAGTTAAATATTGTTTGAATGCAATTCCGTTGACTGCGAGATACTGACCGACGAAATGTAATTCCGCATCAGGACAATTCTCTCTTGACATTACAAGTAACACCTGAGAACTGTAATAATCTACCTGTGCGGTTTTGTACTGATTGCCCAAAGCTTCGTCGGGATTGTTGAGATTCACATTGCGCTGTACAAACTGAACATCTTCTCCATCATCAGTAACCGGTTGTGACCCGGCGACAGGGGTATGTCCTCCAACGGCATTCTGTTGCTGTTGATTGAAACGATTCTGTAGTTGCTGTTCGTAGACGTTCATGGATGATTGTTGTGACGAGACCACTGTCGGAGTCAATTCTCCTCTGATGATTGTCATAGCCGCTTTCATGATTCGCATCTCCTGTGCATTCAATGTATCATTGTTCAACGGAAGAATGTATCCGCCGCTGACAAACGTCACCGTACCGTCGGGATTCACCACCCATTGATTTCCGTTACTGTCTGTTATCAGTACTCCTCCGTTAGGATCAATCGGTACTGTAATTTGATTTCCATTTTGATCGATAATGATGATCGTGCCATTACTAACAATTACTGAATCGATTCCGCCATTGAAAAAGTAGCATGTGTCATATGTAAATCCATGATTCCACTGTGTCAACCAACTGCCAACCCCCTCCGTCACCGCCTTCACTTCCCCGTTATACATCACCATGTCCGTGCCGATCTGAATGTTGCTGAAAGAACAGTTGAGTGTAATGCCGAGCGGCATGATCATCTTGCCCATGCCGGTGTACAAACCGTTGGGGTGCGACATGTTGCTGAGTGAAGTAACACTCATTTCAAATTGTCCGACTTGCCACAGCATGCCCGTGGTGGCTTGTGTGAGCGGAGAAAAATTCTGAATGGATGGCGGCGGCGATGATTCTCCGCAGTTGAGCAATGCCTGTGCAGGTGTTGTGAATGTTACGATGTTACTCCACGGACCATCATCACCATTGGAGAAAATGCCGTGTACTTGTGCTTCGTATGTGGTTTGCGGTTCGAGACTCGTGATGCGCTCGGAAGATCGCGTGGTGTTTACCGGAAACCAGTTTGCTGTGTTGATCTTGCGGTACTCGAGATGGTATGATGTGTACACTGCGTTGCTGTCCCACATGCAGCGTGCCTGTCGGTGTGTGAGCGCTTGCGCTGTGAGCGTGAGGTTCGCAAGATTGCCCAGGAGATTGTTGCTGTTTCCCCATGTGAAAGTGCAGATCTGCGAGTAACCGTTGTTGCGGAAGAGCTCGCGACCTTCGAGATCGTATGCGCGCACACGCCACACGTAGGTCCAACCGGTTTGCAGAGGAGGTTCTGCAATTCCGTAGTTGAGAATGGTGAGTGTGGTTGTAGTGGAATATATCGGTGCGGTGGATGCAACTACGTTACCGGGTGCGTTGTTCGGGGGCATCACTTCCCAGAGTTCGAAGAGGTATTCGTGTCCGAGTGCAGAGGAAGGCGCACTCATGTTGAGCGGTGACCACGAGAATGTCAACTGCTGCGGATTTGTAATCGTTACTTCACTGCCGCATAACGGAAGACTGATGAGCGGAGGATCGCAGAGCATCATCCACGCTTGTGTGGAAGCTTCGTTGCTCACTTGTACGTTGAGCGGATTCTGAAAATCGTAAGCGATGACAGAGATGGTGTAAAATCCTTCCGGCAATACTTTGGTTTGATTGTATTGCTGTGCGGTGATGCCTGCGTAGTCGAGATTGTTCTGATTCAGCATTCCGGAAAGATCCGATCCGCTGATCAGCAAAGGCACACCGGGTTCGAGCGTGAACGGTCCGGCGTAGTACCACGATTTACTCTGAATGGTGATGTTGTTGCCGGTGAGTTTGAATTTCAGTTTCACGTTGTAGGACGGCAGAGAAAAATCCGTCAACGTAAGATAGATGCGAAGGTTATCGTTATTGGGTGAAGCGTAATCGTTGAGATAACCTGAGAATGGCGGCACGAGTTGTGTGCTGACCTGCACGGGCCAGTTTTGGGCGTGCAGGCACAGCGACAGCAACGGGGTTAAAATAAAAACGAGAAGCGCTCTCATGGGCTTGAAAGTACAGGTGGCAAATGTGAGAAAAGTGTTTGGCGCTAGTCGGGAGCAAACGGATAAAATTTATGGTACGCGGACCCTTCGGCAGGCTCAGGGCACGGAAAAAACGGATTTGCGCGGAAGGGTTGGAGCGCTTGGAGGGTGCAGACCCTTCGGAATAATCTGCGACTTCTGCGCAATCTGAGGCTGACAACATCGCCACAGATTACGCAGATTGCTCAGATTTTGTGCGTGTAAATACTATGTGATTTCTGCGCCATCAGTAGCAAAGGGATACCGAAATGCGCAAACTGTTTAATCTGCGAAATCTGCGTTAGGAAGGAGAACTCCCTTTCTTCACAGATTACGCAGATTGATTGTACGCGTAAATCCTCTGCGCCATCTGAGATAATATTACTCCGCAATTACTCTTTGTATCGTCGTTCCTGTGGAAGTAGTAGCGCGGATTATGTACACACCTGCAGCGTTAGGTGTAAAGTATCCGGGTTCATTTCCTGATTTCTCCAGTGTTATGACTTCGGCGCCATTCACGCTGTAGATTTCGTAGAGAACTTTCCCGGTGCTGTTCATCAGGCTGAATTCAATTCTGCCGCTTGACAAATTGTAAAATGCGTTGAGTTGAACGTTTGTCGCACTGCTTCCATTGATGCCAACATCAGTTACGTTGTAACATTCAGAAGTATCAATGCAGTTTCCATTGTTGATGATCACGGCATATGTTCCGTTCGCTGAAGGTGTATAGTTTTGTGAAGTTGCACCGAGGATTGTTTGTTGCGTTGTGCAGTTGATCCATTGGTATTGTGCATTTGGCTCTGCTGATGACAGCACGCCCGAGTTGTAATTTATAGCCGTGTCGATTGCTGCAAATAAACTCACAGTGATTGTGTCATAATCTGAGCAAAAGTTCAATCCGGTTCCCTGTACAATGAAAGTGCTATCGACGTTGGGTGATACAGTTATTGATGTTGCAGTATCACCTGTAGACCATGAATACCAGTTCGCTCCGCTTACGGAAAGTGTTACACTTTCTCCCGGGCAAATGGAAGTATCGTTAGTTGCTGTAATCTGTGGTGCTGTTCTGGCTGCTATCATTACCGTAGTTCTCGAACTCGCTGCGCATGTACTGTCTTGCACATAGAACGTGGTGTTGGCAGTAATGACCGGCGAAATAAACGGGCTTCCTGATCCGAGATAATTTCCTCCTGATGGAGCGTCGTACCAAGACAATGTTCCGTATCCTGTAGCGTATAAAGTATCTGATGTGTTTTCACAGATGTTTACAGCAGGAGCTGAATGAGGAGGAAGAGGAGTGATGCAAGCGGAGGAATAGTAGGCCTGTTGTTCATTGCCGACAGTATAACCTAAAGCGGCGCGACCGTTGATATTGGTCAAGGAAGACTGAGGTACAGACATCATTATTGAATACTGAGACGAGTCAGCATAGATTTCGCTTTGCCAATTATTACCAATTGAATCCGTTGCAACTAAAATTCCATATTCCATGTTACCGCCTTTAAATGAAATTACCGGTCTGCCACTGATTAACTCCATACTGATTCGTTCACCTCGAATTGCTGTTGGTGAGGGGAAGATATCCGTAGTCCAGCTTGTTCCCAAACTATCCAAAGCGTATCGGTATGCAACTGTGAAGGAATTATCTTCGGGATATGCTACAGCCGGTTTACCATGCAGATCAAGAATTGCTGCGCAATCGTACGCAATGACTAAAGTATCAATGGTTGTTTCGTTCAACCAGTTTCCTCCAAGTGGGTCGGAAGCCATTAAGAAGTAGGATCCGCGAAAAATATCATCAGAATATGTGATCGCCGGTTTACCTCCAACGGGTTTGAATTGAAAATTAATGCCACTCGGCGCGTGATGTGTGAGTACGATATTCATCGGGTTCCAAGTTGTCCCCAATGGATCAGCAGCATAAGAAAGTGCGATGTAAGTCCCGTCAGAAGCGTAGGCAACAACCGGGATACCGTTAATGAGATCTAGTTGAACACGCCACCTGGACGCTGTTCCTGAATTATCAACGATAACCGGCGCAGGCCAAATTGTACCGGCGGAATCTGATGCCATGCTGAAATATACACGTCCTGAGCCTGCGTCAATCCAGGCTATTGCAGGCTTGCCTTGAACGACTTTCAAATCAGCACAAAACGTAGAAATTCCAGGTGGTGTAACTTGCGTCGGAGTGGACCATCTTAATCCGTTGGTATCTGTAGAGCTGAAATAATACAACGTATTATCTGCCTCATCAATTGATGCAGCTCCTGGATGACCGTTAATATTCGCTATGGAAACTCCTAATCCTGAGTTGCGTGTAGTTGTAAAGGAAACAGGAAGAGCCCACGTACTGCCGGTCCAATCTAGTGAGCGTACTATATTAAGTGAGTGCAGTGGAATCTGTTCAGCGAAGAAATAAATCGGATAGTTCCCTGCCCACATTGCTGAAAAATGTTGGGAACCTGAAGATGCAGCTAGATTGTCTGTTCCGCTACCCCAAGTTAAACCGCCGTCGGTACTTGTTATAACTCGGGGACAATCAAGATTATAATTTGAATAGGCAATCAGCGTTGTACTGCCAAAGTTGGCAATTGACGGGAACGCTCCAACGTTAACCGTATTGTCAATGGTATTTGCAGAATTCCAAGACGAGCCATCAGTACTCGAAGCAAGAATAAATTTCAATGTACCTTGAATTGGATTGTAATATGCAACTGCAGGTAGCGATCCTATCAATGTAACCGATAAGTGTTTCGCTATATCACCTGTTCCTGTAATTGCAGTTGGTGTGCCCCAAAGGCTTCCCGCCCCGTTCAACGCACGAATGAAATTTATCGCGCCGGATGAATTATCAATATAAACCAATGCCGGATTGCCGGATGCAGTGCAGATCGATAATTCAGTTCCGACATTTCCTGCGCTTACAACTGTGAATGGTGATGTCCACGAATTTCCTGCAATATCATTTGCTATAGCAAACTTGATGTCTTTGTTTACATATTCCATGAATGCAATAGTTGGTACACCCGCGCGAACGGTAAGATTGGTGTAGTAGCCGGATTTAAGACCAGCGATGTCTTCAATAATAACCGGCGCACCCCAAGTGATGCCATCAGGATCCAATGCTCGTATATATTTCAGTCGATCAAAAGTTTCATCGTAATACGATATGGCCGGATTACCGGCAACAATTGCCAGTGAAGCATATTTGCCTACATCATGCCCGCGGTCCACAACCTGAATTTCTCCCCAACTGATTCCCAATGCATCATTTGCTCTCAGAAAACAAAGATTGTTGTGCGTACTATCGTAGAAAGCAACAGCAGGATTTCCATTTACAGTTGCACAGGAACTGTACGTGCCAATTGATGAAACCGAACCTGATGTTTCATTAGATCCAATAATCATTGGACTCGAAAAAACCTGCGCAGTAACTTTTACAGCCGTAATCAGTAGAACGCATAAAGCAATCAGTGCGGAATATCTGTTTTTCATTGGTAAAAAATTTATTCCGGCAAATGTGAGAAAAGTGTTTGGCGCTAGTCGGGAGCAAACGGATAAAATTTATGGGGTGGGATGGTACGCGGAAAAACAAGAAAAAAGCGGATTAGCGCGGAAGGGTACGAACCTTCCATGGGTCGGGACTCTCCAAGGGTTCACATCCTCCAAGGGTCCGGACCCTTCATACTGATCTGCGCTGCTCTGCGCCATCTGAGGCAAACAACATCCGCCATCAGCGGCCTCCTTACATCCGCGAGATCCCCAAAACAAAAACTGCCCGCTTTTCAGCAGGCAGTTCTATGAATGTGATTTTATTTTTCTGTTGCGCTATTCGCGACCCACAGCAACACGGCGTACTGTTGTGCCGGTTGGTGTTGTTACTTCAATCAGATAGAATCCTTCTGAAGCGGCAGGCAGATTCAATTGCACTTTGCTCACGTTGCTGTATGTGTTGTTCTGCACTTCCTGTCCGAGTGTATTCAGAACACGAACGCTGACTTCGCTCTCAACTGCTCCGCCGAAATCAATGTTCACCAATCCGTCATTCGATGGGTTCGGATAAACATTCACAGCTCCTGCAGGATTTTCCATCACTGATGATGTTCCTGTTGTGATGTTGATATTATCCACCCAAACGAAATTGCCGTATCCGCCAATGGCACGCACAGCGAAAATCACTCCGCTCTGACCCATGTACGAACTGATGTTGATGCTTTCCGCTCTCCACTGATTCGCAGTTGGTGTAAATGCATTGGTATTGTCAGGTACAGTCGCAAGTGTTGTGCCTCCTTTCAGGAATAATTGTGTCCATGTTACGCCGCAGTCTGTAGAAACGTAAACGCCGAGTGTATCAGAATACGTCGCGCTGTAACGTGCATACGCAACATCAAATGTGAGTGTGGCAGGTCCGATTGAATTGGTGAAATCCAACGGTGGTGTGCGCAGATCATCGCTCTGACCGCGTGTGTCGTTAGCATGATTGTCAATGTTCATTGACGCACTGCTGTTGAATCCTGTTGTGGTGCTGCGTGTCCATGTAACGCCTGCAGGATTTACCAGTGTCCAGTTTGCTGCAGGGAAAGGCGTGGATTGGAATCCTTCTGCAATCGGAGGCAACGCAGATGCAAGTACGTTAAGTGTGAATGTTGAAGTGGACGTGTTGTTGCCTGCGTTTCCGTCTGTGCCGTTATTGGGATTACTTACCACTACAGTGATCGTGTGTGATCCTGTTGGAAGTGTAAGTGATCCGAGTGTAACCTGCACTGTTGAATTCGAGTTGAGCGAACCTGTCCAATTGTACACTGTTGGTGTGTTCGCATCCAGCTGCCATGAAATATCGCACGATGTAAGTGTTGATGTTCCTGCGTTGCGCAATGTCACCACAACATTTTCCGTAACGCTTCCGCTGCACACGTTGTAAATGCCGGATGGTGAATTCACACTGCTCATCTGTGCATCCAACGCTACCGTAGGTGCATTCGGATCATATCCGTCAAGAACAGTAACACCTGTATTGCAAGCATCAAGCCAGTTGCTCAGTCGTGTGCTGTTGGTGTTGTTGCCTGTCCATGAAGTAGAAACTTTTCCGTAGTAATCGTTCAGACTCGCTGTTGGTGCTCCGCAATATGAAGGTCCTCCGTAAAGCTGACCGATGATGCGATGGTTCGGATCGAACAACGGTGATCCTGATGATCCCGGTTCTGTAACGCCGCTCGTCCATTGTGTAGTTCTCCAGCAATCTGCTCCGCCGTATGTAGAAGAGATTGTCGGATTACGCGCCCATGAAATTTTCTTGATGTCGCCTGCAGGATGGTGAATGCATGTTGAACTGTCAACCACTGCATTGTTGCGGTTCCATCCTGAGAAGTAAACGTTGTAGTTGGAAGGAATCGCAGCGTTGATCTGTACAAGATTGAAATCAGATCCTGCCCATTGTGCTCGTGGTGTTCCTCCGCTCAATGAAACGGAAGAAGGATTCGATCCCGGATTACTGCAGGTAGCCGATTGCCAATTGAAACGGAATACCCAGGTTCCGTCAGCAGTTCCGCAGTGATTCGCAGTGAGAACGTACGGTGTTCCGTCGTTACAGGTATTGTTGATCAATGCGCCGGTGCAGAATTCACTTCCACCTGAAACGAGGCAAACTACAGAGCGTGTCTGATCTGCCCATGCATTTCCGCCGGGACATACAACGTTGTTGTGACAGTTGCCTGAATCACCGAAGCCGCGTGTCATGTTGTAAACGTATTCAGCAACTCCGCGGAATCCGTGTGTGATGCGGAAGAGATTCATCCAGCCTTGACCGCGTACTGCTGCGGGTTCGAAATATTCGATGATCACAGATTCGCTTTCAATCAATTCAGTGCCGAACATTGCATCAGGATTCATATGCGCTGATGTGAATGCGCCGAGAACCGTTGAACGATCGCTGCTGTAAACGAAAACGTGTGCGCCTTCAGGCAAACGCATTCCTGTGAATGCAAGATTGAGACTCACTGCACCTGGACTGTTGATGCCCAAGCGCCAGATGCGATCTCCATTGGAGAATTCCATCCACGCTCCGGAATTTCCCGGATTGTAATTGCCGTAATGATTGAATCCGAACATGTACGGACCTTTAACGGAATCCTGATACGCGGCAGCACGTTGTACGGAATCAAGATTGAATCCGGGCATAGTGATAAACGGTACCTGAAGATTTTCCTTGTCAAATTTATCTGACACCGGAGAACCGTTCTCTCCGCGCTGCGCGAACAAAGAGCTGCAGATCAGAAGAAGTCCGAAAATGGTTGATGTGATTTTTTTCATTGGTCGAGAATTGAGCGTTTATTGCGGTGTGTAAACTATTGAAGCATTCTGAATATTCAAAGTCATTTTTTTATAGCCTGATGATTTCAGAGGCGAAAGATCAAACGGGCGCATTTCAGTTACAAGTTTTTTACATACATCGCCGTGCGCATCGTGACGGAAGCCCAGCGGCAATTGTGGCGGCAAAGATTTCATTGCAACTTTATTCCACACGAGATCGATATCGTGTGGTGCACAGCCTCCTCCGTATTTCAGATACACATTGAGAATGTTACCTGTGATGGTCAGACTGTCAACAGTGATTCCGCTTTCTTTCGAAACAAAAGACGAGTCGATCACAACGGCGTTCACCGGCACAGGCTGCACTTTCACCGTTTCAGATTTATCACAAGGTTTCTTGCTTTTGCAGGAACTTGCAATGCCGCACAAAGAGAGTAAAATAATGGTAACTGAAATACTGCGCATCATGCTTCTAATATACACTGCACAACGCACGTTCTCAAGCTGTGATCAGAAAAAGAAACGATTGAGTTAGAATTATACCACTACAGTGCTGAGTTCTGACGGACTTCTGACAAAAGCGGAAGGGTTGGAACCCTTGGAGGGTCCAGACCCTTCATATTGATCTGGGATATCTGCGACAAACTTAATCGCCCATCCGGCGAAAGTCTTTATTCTCGGTCGTAATCTAACGCACCGACTTCTTTCGCGTTGCCGACTTTCCGACTTTCTTCACTACTTTCTTAGCAGCTTTCTTCACCGGCTTTTTTGCAGGGGCAACTATTGTCACAACAGTCTCGCGTCGTGTTTTCTTTGACTTTGAATTATCCGAGCGCTTGCGCAAATCATTCAGATGCGTTCTGATTTCCATAGCCAGTTTGTAGAAGCCGGGTTCTTCCGACTTTACTTCATCGAGCATAAGAATATGCGAGTAGAAACGATCTCGCGTAAGATTGTGATTGACGCAAACCCGTACGCATTGATTGCGCTTCAATATTGAATCCTGAAATGCTTTGTACTCTTCAATGTATTGATGCAATTCTTTCATCGCTTTATACATTGCCGTTGCAGAAAGAAATGTATGATACGCGGATGCATTTACAACGTATTGTCTGCGCGAAAGTTCTTCCACATCGGTTTTATGCTTCTTCATGAAATAAGCACGTATGCGCTCCACAGAAGATGCAAGCAGAGTTTGATACTGAAGCAAAAACTTCAGCTGGGCTTTTTTAGAGTCCTGGTTCATGGGGGAATGAATCAGTTGATTTCAGCAAAGTAAACGGAAGTTTATCAAAGCACCAACAATGAATTAACACGTGCACGTTTTCGGGGCATAAATGAAGTCAAACGGAGTGATTCAAGTTGCCAAATCGCGCAAACTGAGTTGTACCGACACATTACCGTTCCAATGATTTTCCTCAATGGTGTAGCAGGCGTTGAACATTCTGCCGTTTTGAAGTTCAGGAAGGAACTGGCCCAATTGAAATCCTATCGCTGCAATGAAGTTGTTTCGCTCTGTTCCTTGAATCAAATCGCATTTGAGGTGATTGTCTCCGACAATTCTTGCCCAGCCTCTGTCTGCTACATTCCTCGATCGAAACATTGGATTCATGTTGCCCGGACCGAACGGAGCAAACTGCTTCAATGCATTCATGAATTCGGGCGTAATACTTTTGAGTGTGATATCGAGATCGATTTCTGTTACCGGAATGAGTTGCTCTGCGGTAATTCTTGCGGTGACTTCCTGATCGAATTTTTCGATGAAAGCATTTACGTTTTCAGGTGCAAGTGTAAGCCCTGCCGCGTACTTGTGCCCGCCGAATTGAATCAAAAGATCACTGCAAGCTTCAATGGCTTCGTAGATATCAAACTCCCGTACCGATCGCGCAGAGCCCGTTACTTTTCCATCGTGTTGTGTAAGTACAATCGTCGGGCGATAGTATCTTTCAATCAATCGAGAAGCAACAATTCCTACAACTCCTTTGTGCCATTCCGGATGAAATACAACTGTGGATTTCCGCTGACGCATGCGTTCGTCTGAATCAATCATTTCGAGTGCATGAACTGTGGTTTGCTTGTCGAGATCGCGGCGCTCTGTATTTGTTTTATTGAGATCACTTGCCAGTTGCGAAGCAAGCTCGGCATTATTCTCAATAAGCAATTCAACGGCTCCTTTGCCGTGATCGATTCGACCGGCTGCATTGATACGCGGCGCTGCAGTAAACACGAGATCTGAAATGGTGATTTCTTTTTTCAATCCTGCAACAACAAACAATGCTTTGAATGCTGTTCTCGGAGCGGTGTTGATTTGTTTCAATCCGAATGATGCCAGCACACGGTTTTCTCCCGTAACTGGAACGATGTCGGCAGCAATACTCACAGCAACAAGATCAAGCCATGGAATAATTTCACTGAGCGTTCCGTTACTGTTCATGTTCAACGCTTGTATCAGCTTGAAGCCGATTCCGCAGCCGGAAAGTTCATCGTACGGATAATTGCAGTCGTCGCGTTTCGGATCGAGAACAGCAACCGCCTTCGGAAGTTCGTTACCGGGTCTGTGGTGATCGCAAATGATGAAGTCAATATTATTCTCTTTCGCGTAATCCACTTTATCATTCGCTTTGATTCCGCAATCGAGTGCGATGATGAGTGAATATTCGTTTTCCGAAGCGTAATCTATTCCTGCGAATGAAATTCCATAACCTTCTTTGTATCGATCAGGAATGTAGTAATGACATTCAGCGCCGAGTTCGCGCAGATAACCGTACATCAACGCAACAGCAGTTGTACCGTCAACATCGTAATCGCCGTACACCAGAATTTTTTCTCCATCACCCAAAGCCCTCACGATACGCTCTACCGCTTTATCCATGTCTTTCATCAGAAACGGATTGTGCAGATTGGAAATTGAAGGATGAAAGAACGCATGAACATCTTGGCTCTTATTCAAACCGCGCTGCAGCAGTAAAGCTGCAATTGCGTGCGGCATTT
>JBJOKQ010000023.1:0-25430 GCA_046046005.1 Bacteroidota bacterium
ACGCAAAAGATCCCGAGTATCATTTCTGTTACCCGGGATCTTTCTTAAGTGAAGTTATTGACTATTCAATAATCAGTTTAGTAGATTTTCCGTTCACTCTTACCGAATAAATTCCCGGCGCGAGATCGCTCAGATTCAATTCTGCTTTGTTATTCAGCATTGCCGATTTCACAATTCTGCCCTGCGCATCGTACACCTGTGTAAGTTGCGCGTTGCTTTGACCGTGTGTGATGATAACGAAATCAGCAGCAGGATTCGGAGCGATGGAGAATTCCGTTGTAGAAGCATCGCTGATTCCAAGACAGATATTGTCTGTAACACAGATGGTGTCGATAGACTGACAACCCAGTGAGTCGGTAATGATAACAGACAAACAGATTGTTGTATCAGCAGTTACACACTGGCTCGCAACATTGTTACTCCAGAAGTAACTTGCTCCACCGCTTGCGCACAATTGAATTGTTGCAGGATCGCAGATCATGGTATCCGGACCGAGAACGTTTACCTGTGCGATTGCGGGTTCTGTCAGAACAACAGTATCTGCAATTGAACAGCCATTGGCATCAACAATAATTACGGCGCAGGTTGTAGCACAAAGATTAGTTGCTATAGCTGTTGTAGAGCCATCGCACCATGCGTAACTGTAAGGTGAAGTTCCGCCGCTCACATTAGTAGTGGCTGTACCATCGCAAACGCCATGACATGTAGGATCTGTTGATGTAGCGTTGATCACAAGCGCTGTCGGTTCAGTGATGCACACGCTTTGCGTTGTTGAACACCCGTTCGCGTCAGTTACATCTACAGTATAGCAGCCTGCAGCAACATTGTTAAGAGTCGAAGAAGTGCTGTTGGTTGGCAACCACAGGTATGTGTATCCCGGATTTCCGCCATTTGCAACTACACTAACGCTGCCATCGCTTCCACCGTTACAAAGGACATCAGTTCCCGTAACAACTGCAGTGAGCGCAGGCGGTTCTGTAATGGAAACTGTCGTGGAAGCTGTGCATCCCGCAGCGTCGGTTACAAGGAAAGTATACGTGCCTGCGGTTAAGCCCGTAGCAAGCGTGCTGTTACCTCCCGAAGGAGACCAGGAATATGTGAAAGGTGCGTTACCGTTCATTACTGTTGCCAACGCCGAGCCGTTGGAACCTCCATTACATGAAACGTTTTGGGTGGCTACTGCCAAAGTTGTTATAGGCGCAACCGTATAATGTGCTCCCACCGCAGGAGAAATTGTTCCGCTGCCACTGAGTGTGCCGTTGTAGTCAAGACGAATTCTGCCTGGAGCACCTGCTCCTCCAACGCCAAAGTATGGTGACCCGGGAACGGCTGAAGCACCGCCACTGCCTCCATTCGCCTGTAAAGTTCCGTTATGTGTCATTGAAGGTGTACGCAGTAAAATAGATCCGCCTGATCCGCCGCCGCCGCCGCCGCAGTTACCGGTGCCATCACTACCGCCGTTGCCACCATTGACAAGAATACTGCCGGTTGCGCCAACTGTAATAGAAACTGCCGATGTGATGTAAATCAATCCGCCGCCGGCACCGCCGCCACCGCTACCGCAACTGAATCCGCCCGAACCGCCACCGCCACCTGAACCTGCTTCTAAACCTGAAATATTTACGTTTCCGTAAATAGGACCGCCGAAGCCACCACTTGGATTTCCTGTTGATGCGCCAACAGCACTGTACCCGGCACCGCCACCACCGGACCACGCATTGCCACCGGTAGTAAAACCACCAGGACCGGTTCCATCCGCAGCAAGCATGCCGCCTAGTGATGTGGAATAAGTTCCATTACCACCGTTTCCACCGCCGGCAACACCTGTTCCTCCTGCGCCGAATGTCGAAAATGTTACTCCGTTACCTCCATTGCCACCGGAAGCGGTCAATGTACCATTAATCGTTACTGCACCAGTACAACGAATAATCAGAGGCTGATTTCCGGTTACAGAAACAGTAACACCTGAGTTAATATTGAAAGTTGTGTAGTTGTAAGTGCCGCCTGCCAATGTAGTATTGGTAGTTGCTGAATAAGCACCATTCGATCCGTTACCGAAATCGAAACAACTAGTTTGTGCAAAGGCGAGTGTAGCCGTCGCGAGAACTAATGTAGTAAGTAATTGTTTTTTCATGAGGAAGGTGTTTGCTGATCAAATATAACAAAATGCTCAGCGATCGCGCAGATTGGTGAACGGGAGTTCGATGTACTTGTACCACAAGATTGATAACATCGCAGTTGTGATTGTATACGCAATGAGAACGCAAATATCACGAAACAGATTTCCTCCGTTGGGTAACAGGAGAAACAGATCCATTAGAGGAGAAAGATGGATGAGTAAAACGCAAAAGCAATCAAGCTTATTTGCGTAAACTTCCGATGAGTGAAATTGCCGGGAATACTCATGAAGTAAAAGAACGGCAGAGCGAAAGTGAATGCTAATGGAATGAACGTGAAGTAAAGCACGTGATAGAAGTAACTTTCCGGGAATTGAATGCGAATGAAAATGCAAGCAACATACAATGCGGCGGCAATGATCAGGAGCACAAATCGCAAGCGTTTGATTACGTCTTTAAACTGCGAAAAATAAACGGCAAGAAGAATTCCGTACACGCACGCATCCAATCGCATGGTGAGCGCTTTGCGGAAGCCGGGGTCCCACATTGCATCTGTGTTCATGAATTTGCAGGAACGTGCGATTAAGCTGAGCGCAATGAAAAGCAGAGAAGTTGCAATCAGCAATTTATTGCGATTAGCTGTCCTGAAGAACAGAATCAACGTGATGAATACCGATGGAAAGAGAAGATAGAACCACTCTTCAATGGCAAGACTGTAACTCACCGGAAAAAACCAGAACTCTGCACTGTTGAAGTTCTGAAGAAAGAACAGAAAAGTCCAATTGAAATCGCGGTGATAGCCTGTAACGAAGTAAGCGAAAACGAAATTGATGAAGAGCGCAAGAAAGTAAACCGGAAGTGTTTTGTACCAGCGGCGTTTCAGAAAGACAAACAGTTCATGTCCGACAGCAGCTTCCGGAGCGCTGAATTGCTTCAGGAGCATACGGCCGATCAGAAATCCGCTTAAGGCGAAGAACAGTTCAACGCCATTCATGACGAAGTGCGCAACGACATGAACTTTCGGCGTGTACGTTTCAAAGAAATGTACAGCGTGACTCGCAAAAACCATTAATACGGCAATAGATCGCATCACATCAAGACCGTAGTTGCGGTTGGTGAGCTCTGTGTTAATGGATAGAAATTTCATTGCGCAAGTTCAAATATAAACTGATTGGCGGGAATTGACCGGATTACGTTGCGTGAGGGATTGAGGCGATACCCCGCAGTGCGCGACGAGTAAAGCCGAAAGCCCGACCCGAAGAATGAGGGTCACGCCCAATAGAAAATGACGGATTATCCGGCGAACACTCGTAAATTCGCGCTTCAATTGCTCGCAAACATGGAATACAATTTCAACGACATCGAACGTAAGTGGCAGAAGTACTGGAAAGAGAATCAAACGTACCGCACAGAAAACGGAGGTGAGAAACCGAAGTATTATGTGCTGGATATGTTTCCTTATCCTTCAGGTGCAGGTTTGCACGTGGGACATCCGCTCGGTTACATTGCGTCGGATATTGTTGCGCGCTACAAGCGATTGAAAGGTTACAATGTTTTGCATCCTATGGGATACGATGCGTTCGGGTTGCCCGCAGAACAGTATGCAATTCAGACCGGTCGTCATCCTGCAGATACCACGAAAGAAAATATCGCACGCTACAGAGAGCAGCTGGATAAAATCGGTTTCTCGTTTGACTGGAGCCGCGAAGTGCAGACGTGTGATCCGAAATATTACAAATGGACACAATGGATTTTCGTGCAGCTATTCAAATCGTGGTACAATTGCAAAACACAGAAAGCTGAATCCGTTGATACGTTGACAGCGCTTTTTGAAAGTGAAGGATTTAACGGTACAACACATCGTGTGCTCACCGGAGATCTTGAACATGATGTAAAACCGTTTACTGCTGCGGAGTGGAAGAATTTTTCCGAGAAAGAAAAATCGGATGTGCTGATGAATTTCCGCTTGGCCTATTTGGGTGAAGCGTGGGTGAATTGGTGTTCTGCGTTGGGAACTGTATTGGCAAACGACGAAGTGAAAGACGGAGTTTCCGAGCGTGGCGGTTATCCTGTTGAGCGCAAGCGCATGCCGCAATGGAGTATGAGAATTACAGCGTATGCAGATCGATTGCTGAATGACCTGAACGGATTGGATTGGTCGGATTCGATTAAAGAAGCGCAGCGCAACTGGATCGGAAAGTCGGAAGGTTCATCTATTGAATTCCGGATTGCGGATTCTGAATTACGCATTGAGGTATTTACTACGCGTCCGGATACAATTTTCGGAGTAACGTTTGTAACGCTGGCACCTGAACATGAGCTGGTGGATAAGATCACCACTGCAGAATACAAAGATGCTGTTGCGGCGTATGTGAATGTTGCGAAGAACAAATCGGAGCGTGAGCGTCAGGCAGAGAAAAAAGTATCGGGACAATTCACCGGTGCGTATGTGATACATCCGTTTACGAATGAAAAAGTTCCGGTTTACATTGGAGAATACGTGCTTGCCGGTTACGGAACAGGCGCGGTGATGGCTGTGCCTGCGCATGATTCGCGCGATTTTGCGTTTGCGAAACATTTCAATCTCGGAATTCCGCAAGTGGTGACTGCTCCCGAAAATCACGATTTCACGAAGGAGTCATACGATGCGAAAGAAGGTAAACTCATCAACTCTGATTTCCTGAACGGATTGGATGTGAAAGATGCCGTGCGACGTGCGATTGATGAAATTGAGAAGTGCGGAATAGGGCAGGGGAAAGTGAATTACCGTTTGCGTGATGCGGCTTTCGGTCGTCAACGCTATTGGGGTGAACCGATTCCGGTTTATTACAAAACAGTTCCGTCGTCGACTTCGGCTTCGCTCAGTCTGACAACGGAACTCATACCCGAAGTAATGGATGAATCTGATTTACCATTAATACTTCCAGAAGTGGATAAATTCCTGCCAACTGAAAGCGGAGAGCCGCCATTGGCAAGAGCGAAAGACTGGACGTACAAAGGAAGTCCGCTCGAAACGACAACAATGCCGGGTTGGGCGGGATCATCGTGGTATTTCCTGCGATACATGGATCCGCAGAATGATAAAGAGTTAGTGTCGAAAGAAGTTGCGGATTACTGGAAGAACGTTGATTTGTATCTGGGCGGTGCAGAGCATGCAACAGGACATTTGCTGTATGTGCGTTTCTGGACGAAGTTTTTGTACGATATCGGAAAGATTACAGTGAACGAGCCTGCGCAGAAGCTGGTGAATCAGGGGATGATACAGGGGATGAGTATGAAGGCGAATGTTTTTGTTGATCGCGAAGGCGGTGAAGAAAAGTATATGATTCTTGCTCCCGAAGAGAAGAAAGAAGGCGCGTTTCACAAAAACTATCTTGTAAACTTTGTTTCGTTTGCTGACGGGAAATATTGGATTGATGAAGCAGGTGCGGAAAAAACCCGAAGCAAGGAAGCGGTGTTCAGAAATTATTTCCTCACTGCGGACAAAATTGAATTGACTCCTGAAGTTGAGAAAATGTCGAAGTCGAAATACAATGTTGTTTCACCTGATGACATCTGTACGGACTACGGTGCCGACACACTTCGTCTCTACGAAATGTTCCTCGGTCCGTTGGAACAACACAAGCCTTGGAGTACAAACGGTATTTCGGGAACACACAACTTCCTGAAGCGTTTCTTCCGTTTGTTTGCAGAAGTTTCCAATGATGCACCTGCAGAAGCGGAACTGAAAGTGTTACACCGTACGTTGAAGAAAGTGGCAGATGATATCGAGCGTATGTCGTTCAACACCTGTGTTTCCACTTTCATGATTGCAGTGAATGAACTGAACGATCTGAAATGCAACAAACGCGCGGTGCTTGAGCCGTTGGTGATTGCATTGTCGCCGTTTGCGCCGCATGCAGCTGAAGAATTGTGGAGCGTGCTCGGAAACAAAGACAGTGTTACGAAAGCAAGTTTCCCTGTTGTGGATGAAAAGTATCTCGTGGACAACACTGTGAATTATCCTGTGCAGTTCAACGGCAAGATGCGTTTCACGATTGCATTAGCGGCAGATATGAAGCCTGCAGATGTGGAGAAAGAAGTTTTGGCATCAGCAGAAGCGCAGAAATATCTCGAAGGAAAAGCGCCGAAGAAAGTGATTGTGGTGCCGAAGAAGATTGTGAATGTGGTGATGTAAATTGCTGCGGGCAGTTTTTAAGTGATTCAATGTCTCAGATGATACAATGATTCAATGAGCGGCGTGTAATTTGCAAATTGGCGCATTTGAACATTGACTCATTTGCTTAAATAAACTTCTCTTTCCGCTTCTTTCCGTTTTCGTCCCAGTACCACCAGGTTTTGATTTTCTTTCCGTTTAAGAATTCGCCGGTGTATTTCTTTTTACCGTTCTCGTAGAAAGCTTCCCATTTACCGTCTTCCTGTCCGTACACATATTGTCCGTGTACTTTCACTTTCCCATTCTCGTAGTATTCTGCATAATCGCCGTGGAGTTGTGATCCGCTGTACGAGAGTTTTTCTTTCGGTTTTCCATTCTCATAATAGAACATCCACGTTCCGTCACGTTTTCCGGGTGAACGATAGTAGCCGCTGTCTTTCAGATTTCCGTTCTCGTACCACGATTTCGATTCGCCTGCAAGAACGCCTGCAGTGTAATTCTGCTGCGATTGTTTATTACCGTTCTCATACCACAACATCCACGTTCCTTCTTTTTCATTGCGTGCATTGTACACTTTTGTCTCTTTCGGATTTCCATTTTCGAAAAAGTATGCTTGTATACCTACAATCACATCGTCATCGTAGGTGAGTCGCGATTCCGGATTTCCATTGGAGAAATACGTAATCCATTTGCCTTCCTGTTGTCCGAAAGAATTGTATTTCCCCTGCGATTTTATAATACCGTTCTCGTACCATTCTGTCCACAAACCTTGCTTCTTACCATCCCATGTATAAAATCCTTCCGACTTTTTTTGTCCGCTCTCGTACCATTCCGCAAATTCGCCGGTAGGAGTTCCGCTTTTGTACGAAGCAACCATTGCAGTTTTACCATTGGCGTGATAACCTTCCCACGGACCGTTCTGTTTTCCGCCAACAAATTCTCCTTTACTTTTCAGCGCACCGTTTTCGTGGTATGTTTTTTCCGGACCTTCTTTTTCTCCATTGCTGTTGTACGTGTATTCCGATTCAAGCGTGCCGCTTTCGTAATATGATTTCCAAAGACCCGAAGGTTTGTCGCAAACTTTCATTCCGTAGGCTTTCAGTTTGCCGGATGAATAAAAAACAGAATCGGTTTCAGGTTCTGCGTATTCATACTTGATGAACTGCACGCGATTGCCCTGCGCAAATTGATTTTTCTTTTTACCGTCAATCACCACTTCCGAAGTTTCTTCGATCACACGGAACTTTACTTTGTCGCCTTTGACGGAAACCACTTCGACAATAGCAATCTGCATCCAGCCTTTAATCACGGAATTAAAGAGTCGCGTTTCAAACTGCTTATGCAATTCACCGCGTTCACCACGAACTGCATAATCTGCATTCTCTGACTGCATCTCAGGCGCCGAAGAAGAATTCGTTACCAATGTGCCTTCGAATTTGTATTCGGGAGAGTCGCCGCACTTTACAGCTTCTGTTTTCTGCGCACACACCGTCAGGTGAATCACGGTCAGCAAAAGCAACATGAATTTCTGCATATCCAAATATAGTGAGGATTGATGTATTTGTGAACGCGTAAGACTTTGTACAGTTGCTTTGCTCGCTGTAACGCGAATCTCTAATTTTACTACATGAAAAAATCACTGATTCTGATTTTCGCCGTGTTACTCTGTCTTTTCACGCAAGCACAGAACTATCGCGCTTACGTACCGCAACGTGATGCTTATTTTCACAGCAACTCCGCGAACTCAACATGGTTTTACGAATCGACGCACGGACTTTCAGAAGATTCTGTTTGGACGAATGGTTCACGTCGGGTAATTGCATCATATCCGGAAGAAACAATCGCAACTAACTGGTTCGATTGTCTGGCGTTTGATACAGCCTGGATTGGTTTGCGTGTGGAGCAGGATACGCTTACTTACGAAACATGGTTTTTTAATACACTCGGCGACACAATTAAATTTTACCCCAACGCAGGTGTCGGGCAAACATCAATGATGTGTCGCTTGTGGAATGGGCACATTGTACGTGGAACGATCAGCGCCGTTGTACAAATGAATTTTCTCAGTGTAACGGACTCCGTGAAAATCATCAACCTTCAAACGGAAGATGCGAACGCTACACCGGTTATTCATCCGATTAACGGTAAGCAAGTGCATCTTTCCAAGCAACACGGGGTGATTCGTGGTTATGCATGGAGAGATTTTCCTGCAGACACACTTTCATATTCGCTTTCAGGAATGCGTAACCCGAATATCGGTGCGCATAACATTCAGGCGGCGCAGATTTTTGATTTCAATATCGGCGACCGTTTCGATTGGTACGAAGGAAACAACTCCAATGCCATGCAATTTCCAACCATGTTTTATTATTACTCGAGAGTGATAACTTCAAAAACCATCAGCGGAGATACAATTACTTACGGATACACGCAGGATTATGCGCAGAAAATCGGCACAACAGTTCTGGCTCAGACGTGGGGACAAACCGGAACAATTCAGTATGTCACTGCAGTGTACGATACAACATATAAGTTTTACGAACGACCATTTGAACTAAGCGCCACGCCGGATTCAAGTTCATTTTATTACACCAATGAGTATGCGACTATGCCTTACGCTCCGAGTGTTGTGAATGGCCGTCAGTTGAAAGGATTCTATTCCGAATATCCGTACTTCTGGGATTCAAACTCGCAATGTTTCATCGGAGCAACATTAAGTTTCGGTCCGTGCGATGGATATGAATCCGTTTACGGAGATGGAATCGGCAAAGTTCACGGTTCAGGTGGAAGCGCAACATGTTTTTCGATGTTCAATCTTGTTTACTTCAGCAAGGGAAATGAAACATGGGGAACGCCGCACAATTGGAGTGTATTGCTTTCGGATGAAGAGTTTACTCAGAACTCAAGTGCGCAGCTGCAATTATATCCGAATCCGGCGGAAAACATCCTGAACGTTAAAGTTCCGGACCCGATTGCGCAAAAAGCCACTTACCGGATTTACAGTGTTTCCGGCCAGTTAATAAGCGAGTCGCAAGGAGATGTTTCGGCAGGTCAACTGCAAATACCTGTAAATCAGCTTGAATCAGGCATGTATGTCTGCGAGATTCAAACCGTAGACGGATTTTGGACCGGGCGCTTCGCGAGATAGTGATCAACTGGCACATCGTTTGCACATAATTCTGAAAAACGCCCTAATTTTAGAATTATGAAACGTCTGATTTTTGCCATATCGATTCTCGCCGTTGTCCCGGTTTTTGCCGGTGGAGGCCAGACTCCGGTGTACCGGAAAATCAACAACACAGCTTTTAAGCGTGGAGAAGAACTTACGTATCGTGTACACTACGGTGCTGTAAATGCAGGAGTTGCCATCATGCAGGTTGATCAAACCAATAAGTTGGTTTACGGTCGTCCTACTTTGCATGCGGTTGGTAAGGGAAATTCCATCGGTGCATTTGATTGGTTTTTCAAAGTGCGTGATCACTACGAAACCTACATGGACGAAGAAGCGCTCATGCCTTGGATTTTTATTCGCCGTGTTGACGAAGGCGGATTCAAAATCAATCAGAACCAAACGTATGATCACAACTTGGGTCGTGTGAATTCCAATGGTAAAATGATGACCGTTCCAAGGTATATTCAGGATATGATTTCCGGATTTTACTACGCACGTACGATTGACTTCACGAATGCAAAGATTGATCAGGTATATGAAGTGCCAACTTTCATTGACGATTCGGTGTGGACATTGAAATTGAAATTCAAAGGTCGAGAAACCATCAAGAGTGATGTGGGTAAAGTGAAGTGCCTGAAATTCGCGCCTGTGGTTCAGTCCGGTCGAATCTTCAAGAAAGAAGAAGACATGCTGGTGTTCGTTACAGACGATGTGAACAAAGTTCCGGTTCGTGCAACGGCTTCTATCCTGGTAGGTACAATCAAGCTTGATTTGACCAGCGCAAAAGGACTGGTGCAGCCATTGAAAACCGAGAAGTAATCCGCAATAATATCCCCGAATCCCGTGTTGGTTTTCCGCACGGGATTTTTTTATGACGTGCATCAGTAGTGTACAGCGTGCATTTGCGTATTTTTCCGTTCTCAAAATGCAAAGCAATGAGTGATATTAAACCGGAGAATGCGGCAGTGGTTCGCAAAATCGAAGAAAAGTATAATGCGCTTGGCCAGGATTCCACTTCGTACATGAAGGGCTTTTCATATCAACGCCCGGTAACTTATTGGGATTATGTTGAAGTGGACACGCTGTTATCACTGCAGAAACCACGCACGGATTATCCGGATGAGCCGATCTTCATTATGTACCATCAGGTAACGGAATTGCTGCTCAAGCTTATTGTGCATGAAATTGATCAGGTAGTTGATGCGGAAAGTATTGATGCAGATTTCTTCCGTGTGAAGATGGAACGGGTGAACCGGTACGCAGGAATATTAACGCAATCCTTCAGTGTAATGCGCGAAGGAATGGATTACGAACAATACAATGAATTCCGTTTGGCGCTTGCGCCTGCGAGCGGATTTCAGTCAGCGCAATTCCGTTTCATTGAATTGAAATGCACCGATGTTCCATTGTTGCTCAATCATCGTGTGAAAGGCAAGATGGGAGCGGAAGCGGGATTCGATGCGTTGTTCAACGAAATGTATTGGCTGGACGCAGGACTTGATCGTAAAACCGGGAAACGCACACAAACGTTGCAACTCTTTCTTGATCGATATCTGGATGCATTCAAACGTTGTGCTGTGAAAATGGAATCAAGAAATCTGTATTCGCAGTTCCGTAAAATTGATTCTTCAGTTGCAGGTTACGACACATTGAAAAAATCTCTTCGCGATTTCGATCACACGTACAACGTTATTTGGCCACTCGCACATTTGAAAACTGCAGAGTATTATCTCAACTCCAAAGGCGAAGGCAAAGCAGCAACAGGCGGTAGTGAATGGCAGAAGTATCTCCATCCTTCTTATCAACGCAGAATATTCTTCCCTGATTTGTGGACGAAAGAAGAGTTGGAGAATTGGGGTAATTTTTAATTGCCTCCTAACTTCAGCTGTACGTGAAGTGCCAATGAAAAATAGCCTACACGGTTTGAGTAATCGGAATTATTGAGTTTGATATATCCCGGAAGTGATTGCGGTGTGCGCCGAACAACTGTACGGGCGCCAAGATAAATACGTAAAATTCCCATATCGCGTCCGATACCAATTCCCGGTGTCCATTGTGGAGATAAGGTGGTTGTCCAAATCGCTTTAAATACATTTTCGCTGGTGGCTAATGATACTTTATCGTAATGCGAAACTGTTAGCCGCATCTTTTGCCGACCGAAACACAAAGGTTCGAGTTTTATAAACCATCCGCTGCTACTTCCTCTGGTTACGTTCATTACTCCAAAGCTGGTTAAAACCCTGTACGCGTGATAAGAATAGGAGTCAAGGCTGTCTTCATACATGCCGTCCAAAGTGGAACGTTCGTAATTAAAATTGAAAACTGAAAGACTACCACCATCCAGTTGCGCATCAACGGTTCCTGCTAAACCGAATGAGTATGTTTTAATTCCGAACTTTTCCTTTGCCTCAGGCATATCATTAAAATCACGCAGGATTTTATTCAACCCGATGTTCGGATTAAAAGCAACCGATGGCCCGATTGTTACAAAAAATTGTGCGGATGTGGTTAAATGAAAAACAGTAAAACACATTGTGCTTAACAGTAAATGCCGAAAGATTTTATTCCGCGTCATAAAGTTGAAGAATGTTGTTTTTTGTAAGAAATCGCGATTTTTAAGCTGCAATTTCCTGTGAATCAGGGTGAAAATACGGAACACGGGCGATCATTAAAGGATAATTATCAATTATTTACGATCACGGGCAAATTACCGGGAGATTTAATTGGGTCTGGTTGTAACTTTCGCAGTACTAATCCGTCCTATACCCAGATTCGCACCCGCACCGCCATGACCGTAGATGAATTTAACCGCTGCGTGGATCTGTACGCCGACAGTTTGTACAGGTTCATTTTGAAAAATGTCAAAGACAAGGACAAAGCAAAAGACATTGTTCAGGACACATATGAAAAACTGTGGCTGAAAGTTTCTGAAACGGAAGCTAAGAATGCCAAGTCGTACATGTTCACAACAGCTTACCGTACTATGATCGATTATCTGCGTAAAGATCAGCGGCAAGGAACAATGGAAGAAGCTCCAATGATCGCAGTTTCGCACAACAAGCAGTACAGCGATCTGAAGGAAATTCTGAATGAAGCTTTGAGCAAGTTGCCGGAGATTCAGCGTTCCGTTGTGATGTTGCGCGATTATGAAGGGTATTCGTATGCAGAAATAGCACAGATCACAAATCTCAATGAATCACAAGTGAAAGTTTACATTTTCAGAGCAAGAACATTTTTGAAAAACTATATCGGAAGTATAGAGAAGGTAGTTTAAGCAATGTGTCAATGCTCGAATTATTCAATTTGCAGATTATAGATCCTTACATACTCTAAAACTAAAACGCCCTAATACTAACCTACTCCGGTACTTAATAGTTAAGCTACTCCATGAAAATCAACCGCAATAACTGTGAAGCCTTCTTCCTCGATTACTACGAGGGAACGCTGAGTGAACAGCAGGCTGCGGAGCTGTTTTCGTTTCTGAAAGAGAATCCCGATTTGCGTGAAATGTTCGAATCGTTCAACGATGTGGAATTGGATCTGGAAGATGTGCGCACACCGGATTTTTCTTTTCTGAAAAAAGAAGAGGGAGAAGATGAACACGAACAGGCTGCAATCTGGATGGTGGAGTTGGCTGACGGAACGATTTCAGAGGAGTCGCGTGAGTTGCTCGATACTTATCTCGAAAAATATCCTGAGAAGAAGCGTGACGTTGAACTGTACGTCAAAACGAAACTGACAGCAGATTCGGAAGTTGTATTTCCATCTGTAGAATTATTGCGCAAACCTGTTGCAGTATCAGAAGAGAATTTTGATGACTTTGCAATTGCACTGGTAGAAGGAAGCATTTCGGATCATGATAGATCATTACTCGAAATATTTGTAGCTGCACATCCGGAGTATCGTGTGCAATTGGAGCAGTACAGAAAAACAATTCTTCCGAAAGAAGATGACGTATTCGACTTCAAGTCCGGATTGAAAAGAACGGCATTGCAGATTGACTCTGACAACGTTGAGGAATTAATTATTGCTTATGTAGAAAAACAGTTGTCGGAATCCGAGCGTACGCAGTTGGAGCAATTCATAGCGGGGAATGTTGAATACAAGACTTTGCTTGAAACATACAACAAGACTGTGCTATCAGCAGAGGAAGAAATTGTTTTTGATCAGAAAGATGCATTGCGCAAAGGCGCTGTTCTGGTTACTGCAGATAATGCAGAGCATTATGTTATTTCCGCTTCTGAAGGATTACTGAACAGAGAAGAAATGGCTGCTCTGAGTGCTTTTGTGAATACGCATCCTGCTTACCGTAAATTGGTGGAGCAATATGCGCAAACACGTCTTCAGCCGGATCTTTCTGTTGTTTACGATGATAAAGCTGCTCTGAAACGCAAAGATCGCGGTGCACTGATATGGTGGAATTCCGGATTGCGCTACGCAGCTATTCTTGTTGTTCTTCTGATCGGCGGATATTTTGTGATGCGAACCATTCTCACAGAAGGCAACGAAGGTGTTGACAATGGATTTGCCAACAACGGCACGGCAAAACAAAACGATAACGTTTTAGTTCCGTTTCAGAATGAGGACATAAATCAGAACGGGAACGCAGGAAATAAGTCAGAGAATCTGCTTGCGGATAATATTTCGAATTCATCTGCTAAAAATGTTTCTGAAACTGCAGTGTGGAATTCGAATGGCGGCACATCACAGAAAGTGAATCCATCTCCCGCACCGGTACTTGAAGTGGACGCCGGATTTGTACCTGTAACTATTGCAGTAAACGGAATAGGTAACAGTGGCGATGCGCAAGTCGGATTTTCCGATGCATTGTATTCGGTTGTGTTCTCAACTCCTGTAGTTGCACCTGCTTCGAAGAAAGAGTACATTTCACCAGGTCAGCTTGCAATGCGCTGGATGAAAGATAAACTGGATCAACCTTCTGTTGCAATGGCAGACAACACTGTTGATCCGAATGCCAAAGCTTTCAACGAACCTTCAGCGCCTGAAGATCATAATGTAGACGGAATGGATTTAACAGAAAGTGCTGTGAATCGTGTGGGCTCGGTTGCGGCGAACGGCAACGTAAATATGCAGCAACGCGAGGACGGAACCTGGCTGCAGTTGTGGAACTATAACGTGCGCGTGGGTCGTTGAAGATAAAACACACGTCACTTCGTTTTTCTTTTACCGCAATTTCATTTTAACTTTTCCTAACTTTCCTGATGCAATCCATCCAGTGATGTACTGCGTAGATGATGGAAAAATAAAATGAAAATGGTTTTCGCCACCTTAGTACTTATCGCCGGATTAACTTCCTGTTCCAATCCGGATACAGTTCCTGTTAAAACCGCAGCCAAAGATTCGATTGTTATGAATGACTCATCAGCACTTCCGGCTTCTGATGCCGAATGGAAAGAGAAACTGACCTCAGAACAATATTATATTCTGCGTCAGAAAGGAACCGAGCGCGCATTTACAGGTGCGTATTGGGATAATCACCAAAAAGGGATTTACAAATGCGCGGGTTGCAACTCCGTGCTGTTTGCTTCAGATCAAAAGTTCGACAGCGGATGCGGTTGGCCGAGTTTCTCTTTGCCGTGGGATTCCACCGCGGTAAATTATCATGAAGATAAAACCCATGGAATGACGCGCACAGAAGTCACATGCAGAAAATGCGGCGGACATTTGGGCCATGTATTCGATGACGGACCACCACCAACCAATCTTCGCTACTGCATCAATTCAGGTGCGATGATTTTCGTGAAGGATGAAAAGTAAAAAACAGAACCGCCTGTTCGGAAGCGGTTCTGAGGGATGTGATGCAATGAAATCAGTCGGTATTATTTCTTACCCGGGCTGAGGCAATCGCTGCGCTTTCCGCCTCGGGACATTTTCTTAGTCTTCTTGTGTTTTTTGACTTTCTTTTTCTTCGTCATCATTACATGACGCTTGTCCTTGTTAACAGGAACTTTTGCAGCATAAGCAGTAGTGCCGAAAGTGAGGCAGATTGCGGTGAGGATGGCGATGAACGTTTTCATATCTGTAAGTTTTTCTTACTATGATAAACGCAAAATCATTGCCGTAGTTTAATCAGAAGTGTCATTTTCCTGCAAGTGGTCACAGTTTTAATTTAAGTGGTCAATGCCGCATTAAAAAAAGAGGCTGCGTCCTGATCGCAGCCTCTCTCACATGAATCCCGCCGTTTGCCTCGGGCCGGATTATCGTGCAATAACCAATCTCTGAGTGGTTACGCTGTTGCCATTGATCGCCCGAACTACATAAGTTCCGGTTGCAAGTGATGTTGTATTGATAACGGTATTGCCTGCATTCGCATTTGCAGTAAGAACAACGCGACCTGTAACATCGCAGATTTCAATTCTTGATTGAGCTGCATTCGTTTCAATCACAACTTTATCGTTTGCCGGATTCGGGTAGACGTTGAGTTGTGCCGGTGCTTCCGTTTCAATTACACCCGCCGGAACCGAAGGATCAATTACTACAGAATCGTTCACGAGATTAAGTTGCAGATATTCCTGTGAAACGGTTACCGCTGTTACATCGCTCAATGTAAAGTCGCACACTGCAATTCCGGAAAGATTATCAGTCGTTACGATAAAGAGCGTTGCAATATTTCCTGATCCGTTGTTTACGTTAGCAAGGTCATTGCGCACTTCTGCGAAGTCAACTATAGCACTTGATTGGAAGTGTTTCTGGAAAGTGAACATATCATTGCCCTGATTGCCCAACCAGGATGTGTTTGCATTGATCGCTGTTAAATTGGTGTCAATCAAACCTGATTCTGATGTGATGCGGAACGAGATACCATACAGACTGTCAACGGGAATTGTTGAGTTACCCAACAATACATTGATCTGTACTAATGTTTGCAATCCAACTGTATCAACAGTACAATTCAATTCTAATGTCGGAGCTGTTGCAGGTGCAGGATTCAGTACTTCAAACTGATACGGGTGGTTCAGTCCGTAGTTCAATGAGATCGCAAGTGTATCGTTCACATCAATTACACCATCACCGTTTGTATCACCGTGTTTGTAGTTGCAGTTCGCATAATTCTGCGTCCAGTCCGTCATTGGTTGCGCGTACCATCCGATTGTTGCTGACGGACGCGTTGCACCCGTTGCTCCGTAAGCGAGACCGATATGGAGTGCGTCTGCCATATTTGCTGTGAGATCATAATTACAATCACCTGGCCATACATTCGGAACGCTTGCAGTGCAACTGTCAATTACAGTAAATATACTTGTGAAGAAACAGTTTCCTGTTTGTACCTGAACAATATATTGCCCCGGAGTTGTAACACTGATCGCGTGTGTGTTCGCTCCCGTATTCCAGAAGTATTGATAGAACTGAACACCCGCATCAAGTACAACGGGTTGGTTGTTACAAGAGTAAACTGTATCGTTTACAAAGTTGGATACATATACACCTTGGGCAGTATCACTCTGTACACATCCTGTAACGGTATCCGTCACTGTCAATGTGTAACTCATGTTGAACACGTTATTTACATATGGATTCGCAATATTCGGATTGCTTAGTCCGGTAGAAGGAGTCCATGAGTAAACAAGATTTGCGCTCGCAGGTGTAATTGTCGGAGTAAATTGAACACTGTTCCATGCAACACCGCAATATTGGAGTGTGTGAATGTCAACTGTCATGCAGGGAACATTGCATGTGTCAATCACTGTAATTACACTGGTAAGGGCGCCGCAACCGGGATACATACCGATGCAGATGTACTGAGCTGGTTGTGTGAATACGATAAGTGAACTGTTTTGCGTATAGAACTGCCCGTTGCCACTGGTGTCGGTAAATTGTACACTGTATTGATTGCCGCCGGGGCCGAGATCATAAGTTATTGGTTGGTTGTTGCAAGTGTAAATGGTATCAATGTGCCAATAATACGCATTCACAATTACAGTATCGGTAGCTGTGCAGTTGTTTGCTGCGTCAATCATCGTCACGATGTATTGCTGATTGTTCACCCCGATTACAACATTCGGATTCTGCACATTCGGATTATCCAAACCGTATGCAGGCGACCAACTGTATGTGTAATTGCCCGGTGAAGCTGGTGTTGCATTCAATTGTCCTTGCAGTTGACAGAATGTTGTATCAGGACCCGCATCAACATCGCAGATCTGCGCGCAGTTGTTGTCCCATTGTACAACGTAAAACCAGTTGAACTGAGTGCCGCATGCATAAGCTACTCCGCTGTATACTCCGATTGTGTCTACTGTCAGTAATTGTGTAGTGTCGCTCGTAGTCATCCAGAAGTATCCGTTTTGTGCGTTAGCGCCAAGATCAAGATCAACACTGTCGCCCTGACAGAGCGGAACCAGTTGCGTTTGTTGCACAGGATTTTGATATATGAGTTGATCTGTGATCAGAATAACGGAGTCCGTAACAGAAGCGCAACCGGTCAGTGTATCCGTCATTGTAATCGTCACAGTCATGGTGTCTCCTGCGATTGTATCGTTCACGTAGTAGTACTGATAGGATGACATTGCCGTATTCAGAACCCATGAAGGAGAAATGGTCATGACGTAATAGTTCTGCGCAGATGCTTGAGCGGAGAATACACCTTCGCGGAACGCGCAAGTATGAATGGTGTCCGGCGAAGATGATGTGTTCTGAACGGTTAGAGTCGGGCATCCTGATCCTGCGTTGGTTGTTTTCCAGATTCCTGTAAAATCAACAGCAAGAAAACCGGTATTGTTATCAATGAAGTCCAGGTCGCGAACAAAATATCCGGGATTTACACGATTGAGTCCGATCCAAGTTGCTCCGAAGTCAATACTACGATATACGTTGCCACCCGGCCCTGCCATATACGCCGTATCTGCAGAAGTATACTGAATGCAAGTAAACTGTGTGGCAGCAGGTACCGTCATCGGATACCAATTGACACCTCCGTCCCATGTTCTGAATCCACCATATGTTCCGGTAGCTCCTCCATTAAGCGGATCGGTAAAATCAACATCAAGGAATTCGAAGAAGATGCTCTGCATTTGAATTGTCCATGACGCGCCAGCATTAGTTGTCTTTAGAATATGACCGTCATCGCCGGTTACATAGCCTGTATTACTATTGGCAAAATCCAATGCGTAAAGATCAGCCGTTGTTCCGGAAGTAAGTGTTGTCCACGTGGTGCCGCCGTTGGTTGTCTTGCGAATCAATCCGCCGCCGCCAACAACATAGCCCGTAGTTGAAGAAGTAAAATGAACCGCGTTCAATTCCTGAGTAGCGGACACTTGTTGTATGGTGGACCAGCTTGCACCGCCATTACTCGTTTTCTTGAACCAACCTGCGTAGTTCCCGAAGCCGAGGTTTTGCGAAAATACTGCGTAACCTTCATTGGCATTCAGCCAATACATGCCCGTACAGGAGTATGTTCCTGATACGGAATCAATGGTTGTCCACGTTACACCTCCATTTGTTGATTTCTGCATGGTGTAGATGTTTTGCAGATATCCTGTCGTAGGAGAAACGAATTTTACAGACTGGCCCGAATTATTCGGTGCAATATTATTCCACTGCGCAGATACCGAGCTTGCCGACACGGTGAGAAGTGCAGTGAGAATGCCGATAAGGGAGAGTCGCGGATTTTTCATGTGTTTCATTTGTTCGTTACTGGATACTCGATCACGTTACAAACGTATGGCGATTCCATGGTGCGAAAAAGTACAGAAATATAAAAAAGTCGGACACATAAAACACAAAAAACATTGAAAATAGATATAAAAACGTATAAATTGCGGTTAAAATGTCGGATATATATAAATCGAAGGCGGCGGGAATAATTCGCGGGTTGATCCCCGCGGAGTTGCCGTTGTTCCGTTCATGGTTAAATCGCGATTCGGTAAACGACATGCGCTTATTGCGTTTATTCGATTTTTACGCTGCACATTTCCGGAATGCAAATGCGGAATCCGTTACTAAAGAAGAAGCATGGAAATCGGTAAATGGCAAACTGAAATTCAACGACATGAAGTTTCGTTATCTGAACGCAGATCTGGTTACGCGTTTGGAAGAGTTCCTTGTGTATCGAAGAACGAATGAAATGCAGCGTTTGCGTGAAGAAATTATTTCCGCTGAACTCGGTAGTCGCGGCGCAGTGAAAGCATGGAACACACACTACCGTAATTTTAGTCTGCAATCATCAACGGAACCTGTGCACGACGCAGATTATTTTTCTCATGCATGGAATATGGAATATTCGCGTCTGTCTCTTATGGCTACAGGAAAAGTTCAAGGAGATGCGGACGCAATTACGAAAGCGGCAGGGTATCTTGATCGTTTTTATCTGATTCGCAAATTGCAGCTGTGTTGTGAAATGTTTAATGCGCAGAACGTTTTTGCTCAGGAGTATCAGGTCTTTCTTCTGGATGAAATTCTGCAGCATATCGGTAATCGCAGTTATGAGGACACTCCGGTGATTATAATTTATTACCGTATTCTGATGACATTGCGTGAAAGCGAGAAAGAAGAGCACTATCACGCATTGAGAGAATTGCTGCACAAACACGAGCATGAAATTTCTTTGTCCGAGTTACGCGACATGTATAAGTATGTGCTGAATTACTGCATCAAGAAAATCAATCTCGGAAATATTTCCTGGCAAGGCGAACTGTTCGATATATACAAAACAACAGTTACCAACCGGGTTTTAATGTCGGAAGGATTTCTTTCGCATCGCGATTTCAAAAACATTGTAACAATTGCACTGCGACAGAATCAGGTTGCATGGACAGGAGAATTTATTGAACAGTTCATTCACGAAGTTCCGTCGGAAGAACGTGAGAATGCGAAACTGTACAATACTGCCAATCTGCTCTTCCACAAACGCGACTATTCGGGCGCAATTCGTGTGCTTCAACGTGTTGATTTTCTCGACATCTTCTATGATCTCGATGCGCGTTCGATTTTACTGAAAACATGGTTTGAGCTCGACGAGCAGGATTCCTTTGAATATCACGCAACGGCATTCCGGAAATTCCTCAAACGCAACAAAAGTGTTTCGGATTACCAAAGAACGATATACGAAAACCTGATTTCATTTGCATCGCGACTTATGAAAGCCGGAACGTCTGCTTCCGCGATTAAGAAAATCAGTTCAGAGATCAGTGAGAAAAAGAATGTGGCCGATTTGAGATGGTTATTGGCTAAAATAGAAGAACGACTGTAATCAGTATTCGTTTCGAATCAGATTGTCGTTCCGAATAATAATCTCTGAATCATTAGCTATGTAGTCGGGCAATGAATCCTGTGTGAAAACTACAATCGTTCTCTTTTGTTTTTTAGCACTCTCAATCATATACGCGTCAGGAATTTTATCGTAAGCAGTGTATCCTGTGTAGAACATCAGAGCAACACTATTCCATGTGCCTGCGTTAAAGATTACTGTATTTTCCGGATAAACTCCGGCAATGGATTTGAAAATATCCGAGTTGTTCAGTCGCGTTTTTCGGTAGATTTCTTTTACGTCCCTGCTTGTATGGTAATGTTCCAGACGACCCATATTAATGTTGAGAAAACTTCCTATAGCAAGCAAAATGGCAATTCCTGCCATCGAAAATCTGTTGTTCTGTTTTGAAAGCAGAATTTCCGCAGCGGAATTTATTGCTGATGCGGAAAAAATCAGAAGCAGCGGGGTAACAATCACAGTGAACAAAGGCATCTTGGTAGGAACAAACGTATAAAAGAAGAATACGGTAATAATTGCGACTATGAACGCAATGACCAAAGCTCGTTTATCTGATTTTCGAATCAGCAGTATTGCTCCTGCAAATGCAGTGAACACCATTATCCATCCGTTGTTCTCTAAACATTCCTCGAAATGATATAGTGAGGTGCCGGGATGACCTAAATGACTTTTTATATGTTGGGTGTAAACTGAAGAAGTAGCCTTCCACTGTTCGGGCCACTTGATTGCTGCGTAAGCATACCAGCTAAACGCAATCATGGCTGAACTGACAAACGAAGAACAGATAACAATGAATTTTCTCAATGTTCGATCGTTGCTGAGTAGGAAGTGTGCGCCCCATACTCCGTAAATAAATAACCCCGGAAGCCATTTGGTAAGCACAGCTGCTGCACTCAAAATGATGGTAGCTGCCAACCAAATTACTTTCTGAGTTTCGAGGTATTTTATCCACGCAGTAACATTGAAGAAAAGCAGCGCGATAAATATCACATCGTTCTGGTCTGTGTTCAGAAATCCTGAAACAATATTGATCAGATGCGAGGAGCTCGCAACGAGAATTGCCGCAATCAATCCGGTTGATTCGTTTTTCAGGAACTTCCCGCAGACAAAAGCACAGTAAATCATTCCGGTTGAAAGCAACACGGATGGAATGCGAATTGACCAATAGCTGGCACCGAAAATCTTTGCACTGATTCCCATCAACCACAAAAAGAACGGAGGCTTGTGTAACCACGTTTCCGTATGTGTCCAGTTGGTAGGATCTGTAGGGAGAACAGGATCATGTACCAGCACAGGATGGAAAAACCCGAACTGCATGTTTCGTGCAACAAGTGCGTGATATTGTTCGTCCCAAATATGAACGAAAGGGTCAGCGAACGCCATCCACAGACGCAACGTAAATCCGCCTCCTATAATGAGGAGCAATGCCGGTTTACTTTTTCCGTAAACAGCGCATATGCTCCCTGCGGCGATCAGAACAATTCCGGGGATCAGGAAACTTAAATCCTGTGTGGTAAAATGTGTGTCAATCAGCGCCACTTCATTCAAAGATGCAGATTTTCCATTAATGCTATCGGCCTTCGGTTTATCTTTGAGCCATGAATATATTGTTACTCGGTTCCGGCGGTCGTGAACACGCTTTCGCTTGGAAACTTTCTCAAAGCAAACTTCTGACGAAATTGTTTATCGCACCCGGAAATGCAGGCACAGCTTTGCATGGTGAGAATGTAAACATGAGTGCAACGGATTTCCCTGCGATCAAAGATTTTGTTCTGTCAAACAATATTACGCTGGTAATTGTCGGACCTGAAGATCCATTGGTGAAAGGGGTGCACGATTTCTTTCTAGCCGATGAGCAATTGAAACACGTACCTGTAATAGGTCCGCAGAAACAGGGCGCGCAACTGGAAGGAAGTAAAGATTTCTCTAAACAGTTTATGTTCCGTCACGGAGTTCCGACAGCAGCTTATCGCACGTTTACGAAGGAAACACTCAATGATGGACTTGCATTTCTGGAAACATTACAGCCGCCTTACGTTCTGAAAGCCGATGGTCTTGCAGCAGGAAAAGGTGTCGTGATTCCTGCAACGCTTGAAGATGCAAAAGCAGAGCTGAAAGCCATGCTGGCTGATGCGAAATTCGGCGAGGCAAGCAGCAGAGTGGTAATTGAAGAATTCCTTAAAGGAATTGAACTTTCCGTTTTCGTTTTCACGGATGGAGTTTCGTACAAACTTTTACCTGCAGCAAAAGATTATAAACGAATCGGTGAAGGTGATACAGGATTGAACACAGGCGGAATGGGCGCTGTTTCTCCTGTTCCGTTTGCTGATGATGCATTCATTAAGAAAGTGGAAGACCGCGTTGTGATTCCTACAATTGAAGGCTTGAAGAAAGATGGCATTCCTTATGTAGGATTTATTTTCATCGGACTGATGAATGACAACGGCGATCCTAAAGTGATTGAATACAATTGTCGCATGGGCGATCCGGAAACTGAAGTGGTACTGCCGCGCATTAAATCCGATCTGCTTGAATTGTTTGTTGCTGCTGGGAAAAAACAACTTTCATCTGTATCGCTCGAACTCGATCCGCGAACAGCAACAACTGTTATGATGGTTGCCGGCGGATATCCGGGCGATTACGAAAAAGGAAAAGCAATCACAGGACTCGACAAAGTAACCACTGCAACTGTGTTTCATGCGGGTACAAAAGCGTCAGGCAACGAAATCGTAAGCAACGGTGGACGTGTTATGGCTTTCACTGCGCTGGGCAACGGAATACAGGAAGCGCTGAACGGTTCATTCGCTGCGGCTAATACCGTGAAGTTCGAAGGCTGCTATTTCCGCAGAGATATCGGGCAGGATCTGCTGAACTGGAAGCAGTAACAGTTTTCATTATCATTTCATCTTTGGAAGAATAGAGTAGGGCACTTGTTGAAACATCAAAGTCCGACATCTGACGCATTTCTATTTTTACGAAAAAGAAAACCATGTTACGAATTACAACTTACCTGTTTATTTGCATATATCTGCTGCTTTCATCATGTTCTGTTGCTGACGGGATGAAAGTTCCTGATACAGTTACAAGCGACTCCGCACTTCCGCCGGTAGTTGTTATTCATCCAACCTTCGAACGCTTTATCGTTAATGGATGTATTCCTGTTGACTCGTGTTTCGGTTATCTGAATAACGATACAATTACTGATGCTGCATTGTTGCTTCGTGATACAACTGTTGGTTTGGGCGACCCTGCACAGCGACCTTTGATAGTAATGCTGGGAGGTAAAGGAATTTACACTTCTTCAGTCCGCAACGATAGTGTTGTACTCAAAGAAGATGAAGGCGGAATATTCGGTGACCCGTTTGCCGGGATGGAAATTACAAACGGTGAACTTCACATTTCTCATTATGGCGGCAGTGCGTGGAGATGGAGCAGAGTCGCAGTATTCCGATACGATACAGCTGCGGCTCATCTGGTTCTGCAATCAGATACTGAAGAATCATTCAACATCAACGAACCGAACAAGCCGCACGAAACGGGGAAGCGAAATGTTGGCGAATACGGCAAAATGGCATTCAGTCAATATTCCGTTTACCGGTAAAAGAAAACCCTGCTTCGATGTGAAGCAGGGTTCGTTATAAATCGTGGCAATCTGAATTACTTCAGTCCGCCTTCTTTTTCAAACTTGGTATTGTATTTTGCCTGAACATAAACCCATGCAGCAGTAGCAAGAAAACCTACCACGATGAGAATTTTGTTCGGTGACATGTGATCGTAAACCCATTCAAGTCCTTCGAAGCAAGTGTAGAAGAAATCACCCAATGCCCACCAGATACCTTCGTGCTTAATCATAAGTTCAATGTTTTTATGTGCGGAACAAATTTACAAATTCAAACCAATCCGCAATGCCTTAACTTTGGGAAAACTTTTGCCGGGTGATCGTAAATCCTGTCCGTAGTCATAATCCTTCTTCCTTAATTCTGATACCGCTTCTGGGCGCAGTATTGTGGATGCCGGCATTTTTGCATCCCGGACAGACCATCAACGAGCCGTTTATGCCACTTTATGGCTCATTAAACGACTTCTTTGTGGCACATCCGTTGACAGCTGTTATTGTCGGCTTTATAGTGTTGATGGGCGAAGCTTTTCTACTGAACTTTATGCTGCAGCAGCACCAGATTCTGACGCGTAAAAACTGGTTGCCCGCTTTGCTTACTGTCGTTTTCGGCTCTTGCACACCCGGTTTATTATGGCCATTACCGGAACAATTCGCAGGATTACTAATTCTAGGTGCGCTGTATTTGCTGCTTGGAACTTATCGTCAGGATAAATCGCTGGGAGCGATTTTCAATTCCGGTTTGTTGTTGGGTTTCGCTTCACTGTTTTACTTTCCTGCTTTCCTGTTCTTCTTTTTATTCTTCATTGTAGTCATCATGCTGCGACCGTTTATCTGGCGCGAATGGTTGATGCTTCTCATCGGATTCCTTCTGCCATTTATCTATAGCGGATTTTGGTTTTTCTGGAACGATCAATTGGAAATTTCAGCGCAGATTTATCTCATCGATCCGATACTCGATCGTAGCTTCTTCCTCAAGCTGGATACATCAGATTATTTTCTCACCGCAGTCACGCTGCTTCTGATAGTAGTTTCCACAGGTCGACTGCTGTCCAGCTCTCTCACATCTGCACTGAAAACGAAAAAGGGAATCGGCGTAATGGCTTGGTTGATGTTCTTTTCATTGGTTGTGTTGCTGCCCG
>JBJOKQ010000024.1:0-24451 GCA_046046005.1 Bacteroidota bacterium
TCAAATCGAAAGTCGCCCACACACGATCACTGAAAGGTTTGAGCATATGCGTTTCGGGAACGAATCCAATGCAATTGAACAAGGCTGCGTAGCCAGTTGCAAATCGTGGTGATTCCAGAAAACCTACAATTCCCGACTCCGGTGTTTCTCCCATTGTTTCCACATAAGGACAAATCGGATTGCCGGCTTTTCCCATAGCATCGTAAATAGACGGAACAAGTTTTGTGTTCAAATAACTTCCAAGCAGCGGATGTAACTTGCTGTGCTGTGTTGCAATCAATGTCATCGTGTATTGATAATCCGCACCATCTGACACGTGATTATCTATAAGCACATGCGGTTTCCACAACTGAAAAATCTGTTCAAACGAAATTGTATTCTGTGCATCTGCTTTGATGAAATCGCGATTGAGATCGAGATTTTTTGCGTTGGCACGAAAACCGTATTCATCAGGACCGTTCTGATTGGCACGGGAATAAGAACTGCGATTCAGATATCCGTCAATGTTGTAAACAGGAATAATCACCAACACAACATTTGAAGGTACAACTGCAGGATTTACTGAAACATGCTGAAGCAAAGTAATACTGGCCTCAACTCCATCCGGCTCCCCGGGATGAATTGCATTGTTGATCATAATCACAACTTTGCCTTTGGCGCGTGCTGTTACAGGATCGAACGTTTTATCAGCAGAAACCACACAAACGTGAAGCGGTTTTCCGACATCCGTCATTCCCCAGGTTGACAGTGAAATCGCGTCTGAAGTCCGATCCAGACGTTCGTATTCGAGAATAACCTGATCATATGTTCTTGCGTCCTTGAATTCAGGACGGGCAGTCTCCGGATCCCTTCCGATTAAGACAATTGAGCTGCAAAACAATAAACTGAAAAGAAAAAGTCGGATCATAATCCAAAGATAACGATCCGACTTCTATAATACGATTGAACCGCCTACCTGCTTATTGCAAGTCTGATTGTTTCTGCAATTTCACCGTTCTCGTTTACGGCACACAGCATATAGAGTCCTGTACTCAGATCTGAAACATCAACGGTTGTCCGACCGGCATTGACATTACCGTTGCGCACCAATCTTCCTTCTGAAGAATAAATATTGAATCCCTTTACAACGGCCGGATTCGCCTCAATTGTGATATTATCAGAAGAAGGATTCGGAAAAACCCCGAATGCTGTTTCAGTTGAAGGTTCATCAACCCCGGCCGGACAAGTATTGTAAGCGTTGAAAGTCGGCGTGGTGTAAATAATAAACGGACCGATTCCATTTGCACAGCGACCATAAGATTGATCAGTAGGAATTATTGCATATGCAATACTGTCGAGCACAGCACCCGAACCATTACACAGCAGAACATACTCACCTGCTGAAGATAATTGGAAATTCGCGTGAACTTCGTTGGAGTTTCCTGCATCTTCATCACACCAGACAATCTGATACCCGTAAGCGGGAATAATCACATTCGGTAAAGCAAATTTGTAATGATTCGCCGGATCATCAGTCAGATACAATCCATGCAGACTCAGTGGAACCGAAGTGTTATTATACAATTCTATCCAGTCTTCATACGCACCGTTTGAATCCGTTGCTCCTGAAAAATTAAATGAAACCAATTCATTGATCACCACTTCACCCGCGTTTGCAGTATTCACCGCAACGAGATAGTTGTAAAATTCATACTCCGCACGAACAGGCGAAAACATTCCTGCAGTTGCATTCTCTGCATAAATGTAATACTGCATCAACGCAGATGTTCCGATCATGTATGCACCGTATACGCCGTCGTTAGCTGCTCCGTCGTTGTGCAAGCCATCGTCATACATCTGATTGCGATAAAATCGTTTCCAAATCTGATCGCGATATCCCAGGTAAACCGAAACTTCATTGGAGACGGAACACGTAATCCAAACGGTATCGTTTAATGAAACAGCAGCAGGACTTGCGTTAACAGACGATATCGTGGGTTGTACAGCAGTGTATTGCGCAGTTGTGTTCAGATAAGTTACTCGTGCATCCATCAGTTGCTGAATTCCCGGAACCGTTCCATAAGCTGTGTTCATTGAATTCTGAAACTGCGTGTACGTGTAGAAAGAATTACTGTCTGCTGCAACAGAAGTATCTACCAGCGCTTGCAATTGCTGCGCTTGCGTAACATAAGCACCGTTCGCAAAAAACTCAGCTGTAATAGTACGCATATGCGCACAATACATGCGATAGTACATTGAATCAGCGAGCAACTTCACGATCAAAGGACGCGCTCCGTAATTGTAATGCAGAATCGGCGACATTGAAGGCATTGTGGAAACTGTCAGATTTGATGTTCCTGTATTGGTAAACCCGCCAAAGCACATATTCAGATCCCAAACGATTGGGTTGAAGCGACCGTTATCGTCACGATACAAATAATAATTCTGCGCAAATGCACCGGTGTAACTATCGAGATTGATGCACACATTATTAAACGCAAGCATCCACAATGCACGGTCAACATCCAGTATGGTATCTATTACAGACGACGAATTGTTGAGCGTATCGCACAGCGAAATCAATTCCTTCCACGCCAGAGTTGATTTCATTTCATAACGGGAATAATAATTCGCGCTGTCAGTTCCCAGATAAAGCAGATTCGGTATCTGTCCGCTTACAACGCTCACGGGATTACACTTGAAGAATGAATTATTACTCGAATAAAAATGATCACTGTTGAAATCCGAATCAATATCCTGTGCGCTGCTGAACAATCCGTAGTAAGCGCCATTAATTGTTACACGCGCAAAATTGCATTCAGGCGCGGCCATATAATTGCGCAATACCGAATACGCCAAAACCTCGCGAACGTGAGAAGGATCGGAATATCCGTTGGACAGTTTAATGTCCTTCACTCCGTTATAACTTGCATTTCCGTGTGTGTAATTCAGCTCAATGTGCAAGGGATTCTTAGCATTTCCAACGCTGTATGAACTGTTGCCTTTATACTTCACTCCTACACTGTCGAACATCACACCGTTAATCACAACAGAATCTGCAAGCGTATAACCTTCAGCACCTGCTTTTGCCGTATCCATCATGTAATCCCAATTTGGCTGAGCGAAATAAATATCAATCTGCTGAACAGTGTCTATTGCATAAAATCCGGACTGGGCTGAACCGATCCGGATTAATGCGAACAGCAGAATAAAAGCTGCAACGTATTTCTTCATTATTGTACGATGAATTTCTCTGTTCCTGTTTTACCTGAATTATCGGTAACCGTCAACAAATAAGTTCCTGACTGAAATGCGGTTAGATTAATTGCCAGGATACCGCGACCTGCAACAGCCTCACGATATACTTCACGTCCTGTTACATCAATAATTGAAAGTGTGTAGGATGCAGCAGTTTGCAATGATACATTAAGAACATCAATCGCCGGATTGGGATAAGCAGCGAATATAAGAGCTGAATTTTCATGAACAACCGTTGTGCTGCACGCATCACAGAAAGTATAACATACTACAGGCAACATAATGTCTGCAGGCGTTGATGTTTCGCGATATCCATTCCCGTTCTGACACCAGGTAACAAGTGTCTCCGTATTGCCGGTTGTGTTTCCGTTGATAAACATGTGCTCACGAGCTACAGTAAGTCCGCTATCAACGTAAGTGATGTATTCGTAGACAACCGCGTCGAAACTGTACATCATGCACGAAGAAGGATCCCAATTATTAAATCCGCCAGCCACGTGTACTCCGTTTGAACTTACAGTTTGCAACGACATATCAACGTAGAAACGCACCAGGTTCTTTCCTGCAGGCGCATTTCCACCGAAACGTATTGCTCCGATATCAAGTGTATCATTTGACAATGAATCCAAATAAACCCAACGGTTGTCAATGAAGTTATAATTCACACGTGATTCCAACGGAACAAACTCCTGCTGATAACCGTGAATACCGTTCACGTACTTGTATTCATATTTAACGAAAGCAGGAATATCAACGATCACGCTGTAAATATTTGTGTCAGCCAATTCCTGAAACATTTCGGTAGAACCCGGATCCCAATCACCGGGAACATAACCCGCTTCATCCTGAAAATCTCCGGTAATATGCACACCGCCGGTGTCAACCACCTGACCTTGCATGTTCACTGAAAATTTCACCTTCTTCGCTTCTGCATTGAATGCAAGTCCGAAAAGTGCACCGAAAAGAATTAGCTTCTTCATTGAAAAACTTTATTTACTGATTATGATTCTTTCTGTAAAAACGCCACCGATTTCAGGATACACATTCATGAAATACACTCCGTTTTCAAGGTGTGTAAGATCGAGGATCATGTTGTTCTTTTCATTCGCAACCAATCGTCCGCGTGAATCGAGTACCTGAACTGAGAAATTCGTTCCCGGCAGAATCTCGGAAGAGAGATTGATAATACCGTTAGAAGGATTCGGATAAACTGTGAAGCGGAATGAATTGTCGAATGAAGCAATATCAGTGATCACAGAATGATCGAACAACGATGAATAACTGAACCAGCATCCGTTCGAATCAGTAACACGTACAACATAAGCTCCCGATTGTGTGGCTGTGTAAGTCTGACTTGTTGCACCCGGAATCAAAACGCCGTCAACATACCACTGATAAGTTGTTGCCGATGAAGCTGTGAGCACATTTCCATTGGAAGTAATGGTAGGAATCGCAGGCGCTGCGCTTGTAATCTGACAAGCAGAATAACGGAAAGCCTGCGCTACAGAACCGCTTGCGGTGAAACTCCACAATGTTGTTCCGGCTGAATTGATTTCATAAATCGTACCGCTCAACGCCAAACAAATTTGCATATTACCATTCGGCAACTGTTGAGAATTCCCCATGTTGGTTGTTCCTCCTGTACAATTCTGACGAATGGTGTATGTTGATGGCAACCACGCCGTGTTCGGAGTATAACTGAAATTGAATCCGCTTACCGGAGGGTTTACCATATCCACGCAAGATTGCGTATTGGAAATCCCTTTGTTGTTCAGCGCAACAATATACCCTGCGTTCGGACAATCCTGCGGAATCCAATGCGCATCATGCAACACGTTGAAGTTTGCAGAACCGCTTTGACCGTAACGTGCCGGATTGCCCCAACGATAGAGGAAATCTCCGCCACGGCCACCGCGACCACCGGTATGACCTGCAGCTTCAGCAGTTGTAGTGCTGTGATCAATCACATAAAACTCATTTGTATTGTGTGCCGAAACTACAATCTGATCTGTCATCGGATTGTAATCAATTCCGTTCATGTGCCAGAAATCCTTCGTTTGAGAAGTAATTGTAACTGCATTGATATTGTACAATTCCGGATGATCAGCAGTATTGGTTACATAGTTCGCCGCATTGGAATTAACGCTTTGGCAAAGGTGATCCCACAGATGCCATTCCCATACAATTGTTCCGGTTGAAGTTCCGGTAGGTTGCACTTCCACAATATGATCAGGCCATAAAGTTCCTGCATAATTGGAGCCAGCTGCTGTTGCTTGCGAAGACGATTTTGATTCGTATGCAATCAACATAACATTTCCATTTGGTAATGCGCAAATGTCATGATGCGAGCAATATGTTGAAGTTGAGTAAGTATAATCCCATAACAACGTACCGTTGTAATCAACTTTCTGCACACGTCCCGCCATTCCTCCACCTGAGAAAGTTGAATTGGTTGTCTTCACTGTGCGCAACAAAACTCCACCTGGCAACATGTAATTCGAATATGCAGTTTGACCAGAAAGTCCTGTCCATTGATGATAAACAGCGCTTGCTGTATCAATCAACGTTGCAGTAGTGCTGTTGCCCGTGCTGTACAACGTATAATTTCCCCATTGCTGGGCGTTAACACCGGCATAACTCACCAAGAGCATGCCTAAGCCAAAAATCAATCGGTTCATTAGGATTAGCGTTTTTTTGTTCAGACCTAAGGTCAATTTAATGTTAAAGTAAAGGAAATTTTATAGGTAAATACCCCAATTCTGTCGGGAGACAGAATTATTCTGCTTGACCGTACAGGTTGCGGAATTCTTCTTCGTAACTCGCACCTAAAGGCAATTCAATATCGTCCAGATAAACACATTTATTTCTCACAGATGTTATTGCTGTTAGCGGAACAATAAACGACCGGTGAATTCTGACAAAGCCTTTGGCAGGAAGCTTCTCAACCAGCTTCTTCAGCGTTAACCGCGCAACAATAGTCTTGGCTCCGTTCTGATGAATTTTGACATAGTCGTCTAATCCTTCTATGTAACGTATGTCAGTAAAATTGATTTTGATCAAACTGTAATCCGCACGAATAAGCATATGCCCGGCAGTTTGAGTATTGGCACTGCGTAATAATGAAGCAGTTTGAATCACTTTACTGATCGCCTGTTCGAAACGATCCGTAGAAAATGGTTTCAGCAGATAATCAGCGGCCTTAAGATTAAAACCTTCAACGGCAAATTCGCTGTGCGCTGTGGTGAAAATCACTTGAGTACTTTCAGGTATTTCCTTTGCAAGATCCAAACCCGACATGGAAGGCATTTTAATATCAAGAAACACAACATCTACAGGAAACTTGTGAATGTGTTTCAACGCTTCTGTCGGACGCGTAAATGTTTTCACCAATTCTATATGGCTATGCTCCTTGCACAAATGCTCAAGAATCTGCAATGCAGGCGGCTCATCATCAATGGCAATTGCAGTTAACTTCATAATTCAATTTCAAGATAAACATTGAATTCGTCATTCTCACGTTTTGCGTCCAACTTATGCCTGCCGCCGTAACTGCTGGTTAGTCGCTGAGAAGCGTTAGACATTCCGTGCCCGCTTTTGTATTCATCAAGATAATCAACACGTACAATTCGGTTACGCACATGCATTGTGAGCTTATTACCGCCTATTGTAATTCTGATTTGCACGTAACTGTCTTCTTCCGGATTCACACCATACTTGAAAGCATTTTCTACGAAAGGAATCATGACCAAAGGTGCAATTCGTTTTGTTCCTGAATCTCCATCCACGTCAAACTGCACTTTCACAGTATCACCTAATCGAATTCTCTGCAGGTCAACATAATTTGCGATGTAGGCAATTTCCTTTTTCAACGGAACTAATTCATTGTGCGCTTCCGTAGTCACATAACGCATCATGTCCGAGAGCTTCTGCACCGCCGCTGGCGTGTTCTCCGAGCGAACGATGGCCAAAGAATAAATGCTGTTGAGTGTATTGAATAAAAAATGCGGATTGATCTGCGCTTTCAAATAGGATAACTCCGCCTCTGTACGTGCGCGCTCAACTTCTTTCAATCGTGTAACGATACTGATGAGCAAAGCAGTAATAAGCACAATAGCGAAACGGAAGAAAGTGCGCTCAAATATATGAATCAACGGCGGCCCATGATGAACTTTAGCGGGCATGTTCGGCGGCGGCGGCATATCGGCAGAGGGTAGCACATCGTGCGGTCTTAATCCGTGATTGAACAACTCAGGCAAATAAGAAGCGATCCCCCAACATGCAACAGCTATTAAAGCAAAAATGAAATACTTTCTTGTGTGAAAGAACTTAGGAATGATGTAATAATATTGGAAATAGAAAATGAGTATCAGCAGAACATAAGAGATCACATCTCTTCGCAACGGAGCAACTTCAAACATGCGAATGCCCATGCCGAAATCCGGCGAGAAAACAATCGGGATTGCAAGAAATGAAATCACTCCTGCAACATGAATCAAGATGCGCTTATTACGCGACAATTCCATAATCACCGAAATTAAGAAAGAGAGTTGTTAGCGCAATATGCACGCGGAGTATAACAGGAATCCGTCGGTTAATCAGCGGAAACGATGAACGGCGCGCGACTTTCCTATAGCCACAAAATGTGGAGAACATACCGTTCCTTGGCACGAAAATGATTTGTCGTTGGGCGTAACAATGTCCAATACTTCCAATCGGGAAACGAATTCATTCCTGATATTGCTTTGAGTCAAATCCTGATTCAAACCCGTCCCAACAGTTAACGCGGCTGAAGCCGGCACTTCTGCATACCAAACACTGTCGCCTTCCGTTCTGCAATAAAACTTCACGGTGTCTGAACCGATATGAACTTCGTCTCCACTTACTGTTGCCTTGTAACAACGTGGTGAACCGGAATTCAACAAGGAATTTTTCGAACCGAATCTCCAACGCACAACTATCGTGTCCCCGGTTTCATTGAAAATGAACAACTCATTCACAAAACTGCAGCCTTGGAGCAACAGCATAAAAACTGCAAGAGCAGAAATCATCAGACTCCTGCTCTTGCGTTGTACTAGTGTTTGTGTAAACATCCGGTTGTTTCCTTTCTACTTGGAAAGGTAAAGATTCCGCTCCGAATAGATCTGATGGAAATATTCATCATGAAGATCATCAATGAAATAGATGGCTTCACCTGTTGATTTCATCTCAGGACCTAATTCCTTCTGAACATCAGGGAACTTTTCATAAGAGAACACAGGGATCTTAATCGCATAACCTTTCTTGCGCGGATTGAATTTGAAGTCACTTACTTTCTTCGTACCCAACATCACTTTCGTTGCATAATTCACATACGGTTCATCGTATGCTTTTGCAATGAATGGCACAGTACGTGAAGCACGCGGATTGGCTTCGATGATATACACTATTTCATTCTTCACCGCAAACTGAATGTTGATCAATCCGACAGTGTTCAGTGCCAACGCAATTTTCTTCGTGTGATCCTCAATCTGCTTCATTACATTATCAGAAAGATCGAACGGAGGCAAAACCGCGTAAGAATCTCCCGAGTGGATTCCTGCAGGCTCAATGTGCTCCATAATTCCGATTATGTACACATCCTTTCCGTCGCAGATAGCATCAGCTTCAGCTTCAATTGCTCCTTCTAGGAAATGATCCAGCAAAACTTTATTACCCGGAATATCATTGAGCAATTTCACAACGTGCTGTTCAAGTTCCTGCTCGTTGATAACAATCTTCATGCTTTGTCCGCCCAATACATATGAAGGACGCACAAGCAAAGGATAACCAAGTTCGCGCGATAATTCAATTGCCTGATCAGCATCTTCTATCACGCCGAATTTCGGATAAGGAATATTGCACTCTTTCAGCAACGTCGAGAAACTTCCGCGGTCTTCGGCAAGATCGAGCGATTTGAAATCGGTACCGATGATCTTGATTCCGTAACGCTCGAGTTTCTCCGCAAGTTTTAATGCAGTTTGACCACCGAGCTGAACGATAACGCCCACCGGATTTTCGTGGCGGATGATTTCATAAATGTGTTCCCAGAATACCGGCTCAAAATAGAGCTTATCAGCAACGTTGAAATCCGTTGATACCGTTTCCGGGTTACAGTTGATCATGATTGTCTCGAAGCCCTCTTCTTTCGCAGCAAGAACACCGTGAACGCAGGAATAATCAAACTCTATTCCCTGACCGATTCTATTCGGACCGGAGCCAAGCACAACAATTTTCTTCCTGTCGGAACGTATAGATTCATTCTCCGTTTCGAATGTAGAGTAAAAGTACGGTGTGCGCGCTTCAAACTCCGCAGCGCAGGTATCTACAAGCTTGTAAACGCGATGAATATTGAACTCTTCAGCACGCTTTTTATACACTTCGCTTTCCAGGCAACGCAGCAAGTGTGCGATCTGACGATCAGCATAACCTTTCTGCTTTGCTTCGAAAATCAAATCTTTCGTGATTGTATTGATATTGTATCGCTCAATCTCACGTTCAAAAATCACCAACTCTTCAATCTGAGAAAGGAACCAGTTGTCGATTCGTGTCAACTTGTGAATGGTCTTGAGCGAAATCCCGAGTTTGAACGCATCGTAAATCATGAACAAGCGATTCCATGATGGTCGCTCTAAACCTGCAAGCAATTCCTGCTGATTGGTATTCTCTTTTCCGTCAGCACCTAATCCGTTACGTTTAATTTCAAGGCTCTGCGCAGCTTTTTGCAAAGCTTCCTGGAAAGAACGGCCAATTGCCATTACTTCTCCTACGGATTTCATCTGGAATCCCAGTTCGCGATTCGTTCCTTTGAACTTATCGAAGTTCCATCGCGGCACTTTTACGATAACGTAATCGAGCGTCGGCTCGAAGTAAGCTGAAGTGCTTTGCGTAATCTGGTTCATCAACTCATCCAACTGATAACCGATAGCAAGTTTGGATGCAATCTTCGCAATCGGATATCCGGTTGCTTTGGAAGCAAGAGCCGAAGAGCGTGATACGCGCGGATTGATTTCGATTGCAATAATTTCTTCGTCGTTATCAGGACTGACCGCGAACTGCACGTTACAACCGCCGGCAAAATTTCCGATTGAGCGCATCATCTTGATGGCCATTGTACGCATGAGCTGGTAAGTTGTATCGGAAAGTGTTTGCGCAGGGGCAACGGTTATTGAATCGCCCGTATGCACGCCCATAGGATCGAAGTTCTCGATAGAACAAATGATGCACACGTTATCATTCGCATCACGCAGCAACTCAAGCTCGAATTCTTTCCAACCTAAAACCGCTTTATCGATAAGCACTTCGTGAATCGGTGATGTCTGCAATCCGCGATTGAGTGCTTTGTCAAAATCTTCTTTAACGTAAACAACTGCACCACCGCTTCCGCCAAGCGTAAACGAAGGGCGAATTACCAATGGGAATCCGAATTCCTGTGCAATTGCTTTTCCTTCGAGGAAAGATTTCGCAATACGAGACGGAGCCATGCCCACGCCTATGCTTTCCATACGCGCACGGAACAAATCGCGATCTTCAGTTACTTTGATGGCGTCGATATCCACGCCGATCATTCGCACATTATACTTCTTCCAAATACCAAGTTCATCGCACTTCAACGCAAGGTTCAACGCCGTTTGTCCTCCCATAGTAGGAAGCACCGCATCAATCTTATGTGTTTCAAGAATCTTAACGATGGACTGAGCGGTAAGCGGCAGGAGATAAATATTATCTGCAGTTACCTTATCCGTCATGATTGTCGCCGGATTGCTGTTGATCAGCGTTACTTCAATTCCTTCTTCCCGAAGTGAGCGTGCGGCCTGAGATCCTGAATAATCGAATTCGCAAGCCTGACCAATAATAATCGGACCGCTTCCGATGATCAAAACGTGTTTAATGCTGTTGTCTTTTGGCATAGTGCAGATAAATCGTGCGAAGTTAGCGAATCGCAAAAGGGCGTTTCGGATTTGTTTTCAACGGTTGTTAATAGAAGTGATCTGAATGAAACTATTGATATAGCATAAAAAAAGCCGATTCAATAAAGAATCGGCTTTAATATCGGAGAAACGTATCACGGATTAACCCTTGAGTTTACGTTCGTCAGAAACAGTAAGCTTTTTGCGACCACGTGAGCGACGTGCTGCTAATACACGGCGACCATTCGCAGTTGCCATGCGCTCGCGGAAACCGTGCTTGTTGCGACGTTTACGCTGTGAAGGTTGATAAGTACGTTTTTGTGCCATGACCTCAAATCTTTAAAATCCCATCCAATTCGTGGATTCGGGTTGCAAAGATAGGTTTCCTGATTAATTAGACAACGTAGAAATGAATATTTTCTTGAAATGATTGATTTACAGTCAAATAAAGCGCAAAACAATTGCAGGATAAAATAGAATCCTCTCAAAAACGACTGTAAAAGTCGCATCGACACCATTTTAATCAATGCCTTTGAACCGTTCTAAGGAAAATACAGATGCAAAACGGACAAATCGCAGTTAATACAGCACTACCTTTGCAGCCCTATGGCCAAACGCAATAGTTTAAGAACAAATGCATCGCCCGGCGACGAAATGCCGAAAACCAAATTAACGGGAGAATCCCTCAAAAGAGCTTCCCGACTTTTCGGTTATATGGGCAAACACAAGTGGAAATTTGCCGTAGGCATGTTCTTTCTTTTGTGCACAGGCGCAACTGCATTGGTTTTCCCGCGATTACTGGGCGAATTAATGGGCTTGATTGGAAATCCCGAGCTTAATGAAGACATGCTGCTCGATCAGGCTGACAAATTCGGCTTGTGGATCATTCTTCTTCTCAGTGCTCAGGCAATTGCTTCCTATTTCAGAGTTTATTTCTTCGAAAATGCCACACAAAATATGTTGGCTTCGCTTCGCTTATCGACGTTCTCACATCTGATGAAACTTCCGATGACATTTTTCTCGAAGAATATTGCTTCTGAACTGAACAGCCGTATCAGCGCAGATATTACACAGATCGGAGAAACATTCACGACCGCATTAGCTGAATTCTTCCGTCAGTTTATAATTGTTGTGGGAGGCGTTATTCTCATTAGCATTACGTCATGGAAACTTGCTTTGTTGATGTTGTGCGTTGTTCCACCGGTCGCTATTCTGGCAATGTATTTCGGCAGAAAAATACGTGCGATCGCTAAACAAGTTCAGGAACATATCGGCGAAGCCAACACAGTTGTTGGGGAAAGTCTGCAAGGCATTTCAAATGTGAAAGCATTTACGAATGAAGGCCACGAAGCCGGACGTTACAATCGAATTGCAGATAATGTGATCAACACCGCAATGCGTAACGCAAGAGCAAGAGGATCATTTTTCGCATTTATTATTTTCTGTTTATTCGGATCCATCATGCTTATTGTGTGGTACGGCGTACGACTTAAAGTGAGCGGAGAAATTCAATCGAATGAAATGGTTGCGTTTCTGATGACCACGATGTTCGTAGCTGCATCCATTGGAGGTTTGCCGGAACAATATGCGCAGATACAGAGAGCAGTTGGTGCAGCTGATCGCGTATTTGACATTCTCAATGAAGAAGCTGAAGAAGTGAGTCTGGATGAAAATCGTGTGCGTTCATCAATGAAACTCGAAGGGAATGTTTCATTTGAAAATGTTTCTTTCGCGTATCCGACAAGAAAAGAATTTACCGTCCTGAAAGACATTTCCTTCACTGCCAAACAAGGACAAACTATCGCGCTTGTCGGTCATAGCGGTTCAGGAAAATCAACAATGGCAGGAATGCTGATGCGTTTCTACAATCCTGATGCAGGTCGTGTAGTAATTGACGGCAAGGATTCGAAAGATTATAATCTAACGCAGTTGCGAGAAAATATGGCTATCGTTCCTCAGGAAGTATTGCTTTTCGGCGGTACGATTGCTGAAAACATTGCTTACGGAAAACCGGGCGCGTCGGCAGAAGAAATACGTGAAGCAGCCATCAAAGCCAACGCTTTGGGCTTTATTGAAAGTTTTCCTGATAAATTCGAAACGAAAGTCGGTGATCGCGGAATCCAACTTTCCGGCGGACAACGGCAACGCATTGCCATTGCACGTGCTGTGCTGAAGAATCCGGGGATTCTCATTCTGGATGAAGCAACAAGTTCACTGGATTCGGAAAGCGAACGCGTGGTTCAGGAAGCGTTGGACAAACTGATGGTAGGAAGAACTTCATTCGTAATTGCACACCGTTTGAGTACGATTCGCAATGCAGATAAAATTGTAGTGATTGACAAAGGCGTTGTAGTTGAAACCGGCACACACGATGAACTGATGAATATTCCGAATGGTGTTTACAGAACGTTGAATCAACTTCAGTTTCAGAACGTACCTGCAGACGCTCAGGCAGGAATATAAATCACGTGTTTAGTTTCGAAGAAATCTTCAGAAAACAATGTGGAGATTTCGTGATCGACTAACCACTTTCGTGCTGATTTTAATTCTTCTTTCAGATCGCCGCCTTTGAGCAGCAACCATCCGTTAGGCAAAGCGTTCTGCCCTTCTTCGTGAATCAAATCGCGTGTCCAATTGTATATTTCTTCCCAAGGCGCTACAGCGCGGGAAACGACAAAGTCATACGTATTCTCCAATTGTTCTGCGCGTTTCTGTTCAGCCACTACGTTCTTCAATCCCAACGCCGAAGCAACTTCACTCACAACTTTTATTTTCTTGCCGATGGAATCCACCAGATGAAATCTGCATTCAGGAAACATAATTGCCAATGGAATACCGGGGAAACCGCCGCCCGTACCAACATCAAGAATTGTAGTACCCTTCGTAAAACGAATCACTTTCGCAATGGCCAGAGAATGTAAAACATGATGCACGTAAAACGAATCCATGTCTTTGCGTGAAATCACATTGATCTTGGAATTCCAATCAGCGTAAAGCTCCTTCAGTTTATCAAACTGCGCCGATTGTTCCGGAGTCAGAGCGGAAAAGTACTTGAGAATTAATTCGGAACCTTTCACGATAATCAGATTTTGCCCTGCGTATTCTTCAACACGTTGTATAGAAACTCGCGTGCCCGGAACAGTTGTGCTTTCACTGTTCCTAACGGAAGATCAAGTTCTGCTGCAATTTCTTCGTAGGACAACTCCTGGAAATATCGCATTTCAATAAGCGTGCGGTAACGCGGTTTCAACTTATCCACGAGTTCACGAAGCAGAACAATTTTCTGTTTCTTCATGATATGCTCTTCCGGATCCAATGTTTCCGCTTTGATATCAATCACCATTTCTCCGCCTTCATCATCCTGCATCGGACGATCCAATGAGAATGTATTCTTGCGTTTACGCCGAATAAAATCAATGCAGTTATTTGTGGCAATACGGAACAACCAGGTACTGAATGCAAAATTCGGAGTGTATTGTCCGAGTCGCTTGAATGCTTTACCGAATGCTTCAACCGTTAAATCTTCCGCATCATCTTTGTTGTTGACCATTTTCAACAACATGAAGTAAACCGAATCGCGGTAACGACCCATCAATTCGGCATATGCTTTCTGATCGCCTTCTTCAAGCGCTTTACGCACGAGCTTGTAATCATACAAGCCTTTATCCGAAAGATTCTCGTTCTCGCTCAATTCCATGGTGTTTTCCTTCTCAATGCGCGCGCCAGCGTAATTACCGGATAGAAAAGCAGGAAGAATATTTCGAGAAAAGGCAATATCGCCAATAATCCTTTTTCATCCAGCTTTCTGAAGCAGCTATTAAAGATAAGTATTTGAATCAACAGTCGGAAAACAAATATCCCTGTTACGACCATCCATTGAAATTGCAAGACCAATGCCGCAATGAAGGCTGCGTAAAACAACCATTGCGCCGCAACATATAATCCCAATCTGAATTTATGCGATGCTTTATAGCGTTTACCTGTGAGTAAATGTCTCTGCTTTTGTCGCCACCATTTTTTAAAAGTATCCTTCGCATCAGTGTATGTGAACGCATCTTTATCCGCCATCACAATCACGTTGTTTCGGCTTGCCGCTTCGTTGACAAACAGATCATCATCGCCACTTGGAATATGATAGTGCGATGCAAATCCTTTAACCTTGTAGAACAATTGCTTTCTGTAAGCAAGATTGCGTCCCACGCCCATGTACGTTTTCCCTGCTAAACCGAAAGAAAGGTATTGCATTCCGATTGTTGCCGCATCAAAACGAATAAGCGTATTGAGCAATCCTTTTTCCCGTTTGTAAGGTCCGTAACCAAGTACAATTTCTTTCCCGGAACTGAAACCGGAAACCATCTTTTTCAACCATTGGTTTGAAGAAGGATAGCAATCCGCATCAGTCAACACAAGAAGATCATTACTTGCGCCTTTAATGCCCATCATCAAAGCAACTTTCTTACCGTGCTGATAATATTCATCCTCCTTAATGGTGACAATCTTTAAATGCTTGTTGCGTGTTGCAAACTCTTCAAGAATATCTCCGGTGTTGTCCCAACTGCAATCATTCACCACTACAACTTCAAATTCCGGATAATCCTGATCAAGCACGGATTGCAGATAGCGCGTAAGATTCACTTCCTCATTACGTGCGCAAATCACCACTGAAACAATCGGCCACTCTGCGTCCGGTTTGTATGTCGATTTGTAACGACCCAACAACAAGTAAAAACGCAGGTAATAGAACAACAGCAGTAGAAGCGCAAATACGAGTGACCAAAAAATGATCATTCCGGTAGAAACCTGTATCAGCCCGTTCCAGTCAAACATGGCTCAAAGGTAAATGTGCCGCACTGGTGGAATAGAGGTGCGAAATATGGATTTGAACAAAAATATTAACATGTTCACCGGCTCATGAAGTCCGGAATTAAGTCGAATAATCACGTAGAACTTCTTCCGTCCGCTTTATCGCGAATAAGTATCTTTGCCCCCGTGAAATTCGACCTGCTCAAAACGGACACTTCTTCAAAGGCGCGTGCCGGACTGATAACTACGGATCACGGCACAATTGAAACGCCGATTTTTATGCCTGTCGGAACTGCAGGAACGGTGAAAGCCGTTCATCAACGTGAGCTTCGCGATGATATCAAAGCACAAATTATTCTCGGAAACACCTATCATCTTTATCTGCGACCGGGAATGAACGTTTTGCAAACAGCCGGCGGACTTCACAAATTCAACGGGTGGGAGAAACCTATTCTTACAGATAGCGGAGGTTTTCAGGTTTACTCGCTTTCGGGAACCCGCAAACTGAAAGAAGAAGGTGTTGAGTTCCGTTCACACATTGATGGATCCAAACATGTTTTCACGCCCGAAAATGTGATGGACGTACAAAGAATAATCGGCGCAGATATAATCATGGCGTTTGATGAATGTACTCCGTATCCCTGCGAATACGAATACGCGCGCAAGTCGATGGCAATGACGCATCGCTGGCTCGATCGCTGCATAAATCGATTTGATTCCACACAGCCTTTGTATGGTCACAGTCAGACTTTGTTTCCGATTGTTCAGGGAAGTGTTTACAAAGATCTTCGTCAGCAATCCGCAAAATACATTGCTGATCAAAACCGTGAAGGAAATGCTATAGGCGGATTATCCGTTGGTGAACCGGCTGAACAGATGTATGAACTTACTGATGTTGTAACCGACATTCTTCCTGGAGAAAAGCCGCGTTACCTTATGGGCGTTGGCACGCCTGAAAATATTCTGGAATGTATTGCTCTCGGTGTTGACATGTTTGATTGCGTGATGCCGACAAGAAATGCACGACATGGCTTGCTGTTTACACGCAAAGGAATCATCAATATCCGTAATGAAAAATGGAGAAATGATCATTCTGCACTGGACGAAGACGGAACTTCATACGTCGATCAAACGTACAGCAAAGCTTATTTGCGCCATCTCGTTCACAGCGAAGAAATTCTGGGTGCTATGATCGCTTCCGTTCACAATCTCGCATTTTACTTAAGTCTTGTTAAAGAAGCACGACTTCGCATTCTTGATGGTACATTTTCCGCATGGAAATCCGAACTTGTACCGCATTTGAAAAACCGCCTCTGATTTGTTCAGTTTTCTTCCCATACTGGATCGTTACATTCTGAAGAAATTCCTCGGAACGTTTTTCTTTTCCATTCTCCTGATCATCTGTATTGTAATTGTATTTGATATCTCTGAGAAGATTGAAGACTTCATTACGCATGATGTTCCTATGGAAGAAATCGTTTTCGATTACTATCTGAACTTCATCCCCTACTTCGTTAATCTGTTCGCTTATCTGTTCACGTTCATTGCTGTAATCTTTTTCACGTCGCGACTCGCAGCGAGAACGGAGATTGTTGCCATGCTCAGTGGAGGAGTTAGTTTTTATCGCATGTTACGTCCGTACATGATAGGCGCAACACTGATAGCGGGTTTATCCTTCGTACTCAGCAATTACATCATCCCTGAAGCGAATAAAAAGCGATTGGAATTCGAATCGAAATATGTGGGATCGCATTTCGTGAACATGGATCAGAACATTCACCGCCAGGTGGCAACGGGTGTTTTCATTTACATGGAACGATTTAACACAGAGAATAACATAGGAACCCGATTCACGTTGGAGAAATTTTCGGGAATGGAATTGAAGATGAAAATCTCGGCGCGCGAAATTCGCTGGGACAGTACAACATCAAGATGGAGCATAATTGATTACTCCGGGCGTACGATTAACGGTGAAAAAGAACATCTTTTCAAAGGAGCGCAAATCGATACGATGATCAACTTATCGCCAAAAGATTTCGGACGTGTGCAGAATGTTATGGAAAGCATGAATTCTACAGAACTTTCGCAGTACATCGCCAATGAAAAAATCAAAGGATCAGAAAATGTTCACTTGTACGAAATTGAAAGACACAGAAGAATTGCATTCCCGTTCGCGACATTTATCATGACGATTCTCGGCGTTGCTGTTTCCAGTCGTAAAGTGCGTGGCGGTATCGGGAAACAGCTCGGAATCGGTATCGCATTGAGTTTCATCTTCATTTTCTTCATGCAGATTTTCACGAGCTATGCATCTTCCGGAGTAATGCATCCTGCTATTGCAGTTTGGATTCCCAATACAATTTTCACGGTGATTGCGGCATACATGATCCGCACAGCACCGAAGTAATCAAAGCGTTGTAATTTTTCTCTGATAATGTGCAGGCAGATTCAACTGCGCAGGTTTATCTCGAAATAATCCGAATACAGCTGAGCCGCTTCCGCTCATCGCAGCATAAACAGCTCCGTGATTGTAAAGCTGTTCTTTCACCGCAGCAATTTCTTTATGCTTTGCAAAAACGGAAACTTCAAAGTCGTTTTTCAAATTGAGCTTCCACTCTTCCACCGGAAGTAACAAAATCTCAGGAATTGAAATGTCCGATTTTCGCGGCACGACACCTGAATACGCTTGGGCAGTTCCAACGTGAACTCCGGGATGAATGACATAAATGTGCCAACCTTTCAGATCAACATTGCAAGGTGCGAACGTTGTTCCTGTTCCTGTAGCATAAACCGGATTTCCTTCAATGAAAAATGCGCAATCTGCACCAAGTTTAGCAGCACGCTGCTCCAATTCCGATACAGAAATATTCAATAGAAAAAGTTCATTCAACGCGTTAAGCATTGCTGCTGCATCTGCTGATCCGCCTCCCAATCCTGCGCCCATCGGAACTTGTTTGTGTAAATACACTTTCACAGCATCCACGGAATAATCCTGCGCCAGTTGATTGTATGCCTTCACAATCAGATTGTCGCTGTGCTTGCCACTCACCGGTAATCCCGAAACATGAATTTCAATTCCACGGGAATGCTTCGGACCCGGAAGAATTTCCATTACATCCGTCCAATCAATACAATGAAAAACCGTTTCGATATTGTGATATCCGTCACTGCGCTTTTCAGTGACATGAAGTCCCAGATTGATCTTCGATTTCGGATAGCGAATCATTATGGCGAAATTAATGTAAAATCGGCCGCATTCCGACTTTTTCCTCAGCACGCAGGAAGGAACAGGAATTGTTATCTTTGACGCGAATAAATGCATTAAGCATGAATTATCTGGATTTTGAAAAACCGATCGCTGAGCTTGTTGAGCTTCGCGACAAAATGAAACATACTGCTGAGAAAAACGGTGTTGATGTATCGGCATCCGTAGCTGAAATCGAAGAAAAGATTGTAGCAAAGCAGAAAGAGATTTACGGCAATCTTACTCCTTGGCAGCGTGTACAGGTTTCACGTCACCCTGATCGTCCGTACTCGAATGATTACATCAAGTATCTCACGAACGGAGAATATATCGAACTACACGGAGATCGCACTGTTCGTGATGATCGTGCAATGGTTGGGGGCTTCGGAAGTATCGACGGAAAAACAGTGATGTTCATCGGTCAGCAAAAAGGTCGTAACACCAAACAGCGTCAGTATCACAATTTCGGAATGCCGAATCCTGAAGGATACAGAAAAGCATTACGATTGATGAAACTCGCTGAGAAATTCAATAAGCCTGTTGTTACTTTGATCGATACTCCGGGCGCATTTCCGGGATTGGAAGCAGAAGAACGCGGCCAAGGCGAAGCTATTGCAAGAAATCTTCTTGAAATGTCGCGCCTGAAAGTGCCGGTAATTTGCATCATCATCGGTGAAGGTGCTTCCGGCGGTGCGTTAGGTATCGGTGTTGGCGATCGTGTTATGATGTTGGAAAATGCATGGTACTCTGTAATTTCTCCTGAGAACTGTTCAACCATTTTGTGGCGAACTTGGGATTTCAAAGAGCGTGCGGCAGAAGCTTTAAAGCTTACTGCAACCGATATGCAAGGACAAGGTTTGATTGACGGAATTATTCCGGAACCTGTCGGCGGCGCTCATACGAATTGGGACGATACTTTCGCTGCTACGAAGAAGGCAATTCTTGAAAACATTGAAGAGCTTTCGAAGCTGAATGCGAACGACCGCATTAATCAGCGTATCGATAAGTTCTGCAAGATGGGTGTTGTGATTGAATAATCACTTTTACCTGTTAAATCGCAACTCAATATCTGCTACCGAATCCGGAAGCGCAACATTGTTCAACAGTGCCGCGTTGCTGTAATTGTATCTGCGTACATTCATTCCTTCAGCTGAGATCACTGTATTGTCTGCAGCATCATAACGAATTTCCTGAGAGGAAACAGAAGCCCATACCACTGTCCCAACCGGATTGTACGTGAACTTGTAAACGTTACCGTTATCCATAGCAAGCAACAACGTATTAGCATCAACTTGTGCAGCAGATAACAAACGCCCGGAAGGAAGTGCCAAAGGTTCCCAAGTTCCGTTCATACTGAAATCATAAATCAGAAGCTTTGCCTGTGTTCCGATGTTCCCCGCAATGAAAATACTGTTGTTATCACGCGGAAACATTTTCATTGGAAGAATTGATAGCGCTGTTTGCTGTACAGCACCACCGCCTGTTGCTTTATCGAATACAGACAAAACGCGATTGGTTCCTGTTGCGTCAACCTGATCTGCGAAGAAATAACTGCCTGAAACGGTAAACGCGTTGAAAAAATATCCTGCATTAGCATTGTACTGCACAGTGTTTTGTCCGGACCATGTTTTCGCTCGTATCACTCCATCCGAACGGAAATTAATAAACCATTCGCGTCCTATCGATTCGCAATTTCCCCAATAATCACCCGTAGTCGGAAATGCATTTGCCGTCCAACCGGGATACACACCATCGAGAGTTATACTTCGGAACGGTCCGCTGAGTTTTCCTGTATATCCTGCTTGTTGCCACCAAGAACTCACTGCGAGATCTGAAAAATCCCCCGAGTAAATTCCAAGAGCAGACAGATTCCATGCAGAATCAATAAGCATAACATTCACATTACCGGGAGAAGTGTAAACAGCTACAACATTTTTCATTCGAAGCGGTATCGCGGTAACATTCACTTGCACAAAAGCACGTTCTGTGTTTCCCGCTACATCATATGCTGTTGCTTCAAAGTAATATGATCCTGTTTCCATTCGTACATCGTCCAATGAATAAACGATATTCAAAGTTTGTTCTGTACCGCTTGCATTATGCGAAGAAACAGGTAGTACCGGCGCCATATCATTATTCAGCAATTGCAAATCCACACGACTCAGTTCTGAATTATCTGAAACCTGTATTGTAACGGTAAGAACATCCAGAACATCGTATTGTGTCCCTTGAACAGGCGAAGTTATCGTTACGGTCGGTGCTTGCGTGTCCTCTTCCTTACGGCAGGAAATGCAACAAAATGCCAAACTAAGGACGAGCAGCAAATATTTCATTATGCAATTTAAGCATAACTGCTATAATTCCGGTCCGACATTCGCATTCCTATCTTTTCACTATTTTAGGGGTGAATGTATATCCCTTCACACTACCGGAATACGGACACAGTTGAACTCATTTCGTTTATTCGCGCAAACGCGTTTGGATTGCTCGTGAGCAACGGTGATCAAATCCCGAACATCACACATTTACCTTTTGCGGTTGAATCGGAAAGTCCGCTTACATTGAGTAGCCACTTGGCTATGGCAAATCCGCACGGGAAAGCACTCCTGAACGACGCACGGGTGACGGTTGTATTTAACGGCCCGCATGGATATGTATCACCAACGCTCTACGATTCGCAACAAAATGTTCCTACCTGGAATTACATTGCCGTTCATGCGCAAGGCAGAATTCAATTGTGCAGTGAAGAGGAAAAAGAAATAATACTGAAAAACATGATTGCATCTTTCGAGCCTTCTTATCAGAAACAATTTGATACGCTTTCTGAGAAGTATCTGGATCCGATGACAAAAGCAATACTGGCTTTCAAAGTAAAAATTGACAATCTCGAAGGGAAATTCAAACTGAGTCAGAATAAAAGTGCCGGTGAAATAGAACGCATTCGCGATCATTTTGCTCAAGACGGAAAGAATAATGATCTTGCACAATACATGTAATTAAAAATGAAATCAAGAATATATATTATTTGTGCTGTATTATTAATCGGCGCTACGGCTTTCACAAGTTTCAGTACTTTACCTCAAGGAACAGATGTGTGGTTGTTCAATTATACATACGACGGAGGCAAGCACAATATTATTGCAGGACGCAACATCAGCAATAACAAGGGATACGATAGTCAGCCTTCCTTTTCGGAAAACGGTTCTTATCTGCTCTGGACCTCAGAACGTGACAGCGGGCAAACGGATATTTACCGTTACAGCATAGATGGAAAAGTGATTACGCGAATTACACAAACCGCAGTAAGTGAATATTCACCGACCTACATGTACGGCAATAAGTATATTTCCTCTGTCGTTGTAGAAAAGGATTCGACACAACGTTTGTGGCAATATCACAAAGTGAACGGAAAAGCCAAATTATTACTTCCAAAGGTTTATGCTGTTGGATATCATGCATGGCTGGATGAAAATACTGTCTTCCTTTTCCAATTGACAACCCCGGTTTCCATGGTTGTTTGTGACGTAAAGTCGCAATCAACGAAAATCGTGACCAACGATATCGGACGTTGTATGAGCATGTATAAAACCGAGAAACGAAAAATAATGCTTTACACACAGACAGACAGTGAAGGTAAAAGGTGGATAAAAGCTGTAGATAAAAACGGTGTTAAAGCAGAAGACTTCACTCCTGTTCCGTGCGTTGAAGGTTCGGAAGATTTTGCAATTGATAAGAGAGGTTTTCTCATCATGGGTTCCGGCTCAAAACTTTACTCATGGAAAATCGGCACGAGTACAGAATGGCTGCAATTTGCAGATCTCAGTGGATTCGGGATCAATTCCATTACTCGTTTAGCGATGAGTCCGAATGGCGTTCAGGTTGCTTTGGTCAATAATTCCAATCCGTAAGAATGCCGTATTTCATTTCTGACAATAAAGATTTACTCGATATCGGATTTATTCATTTCGAATTATCCAATAGTTATTGGGCGAAAAATATTCCGATTGAATTGGTGCAGAAATCCATAGCACATTCGCTTTGCTTCGGAGTTTACAAAGACAAAAAGCAAATCGGTTTTGCCCGAGTGATCAGCGATTACGCTACGTTCGGATATTTGTGTGATGTAATAATCACACAGGAAGAACAAGGCAAAGGCGCAGGAAAAATGCTGATGGAATTCATCATGAAGCATCCTGATTTAAAAGGATTAAGACGCTTCATGCTCGCTACTCGCGACGCGCATACGTTGTACGGGAAATACGGATTCACAAAGCTGCAAAATCCGGATCGGATCATGGAAATCACAATTCCGAATCCTTATTCAGAATCAACAGACAAACGCATCGCTTGAATACGCAGATAAAACAATCGTACATTTACCAAATGAGACTCGCGCTGATTCTGTTTATTCTTGCCGTCTGTGTAAACAATACTACAGCTCAATCTCTTGAGTTTCTTGGATTACCTGCTGTATCATTCGGCATGAAAGCGGAGAAACTTCAAAACCGACGATTGATCATTGACAGTACCAGTTCGTACACCGATTCTTCTGCTTTTATAAAAAACACGCGTTGTCATTTGTATTACAAAGCAGATGAGAACCTGAATCTGAATGGATTCAAAGCTACTGCCGTGCATTATGAATTCTGCAGCGATGAATTGGGTTACGTTTTCGTTTATGTAAGTGGCAAAACTGAAATCAGTAATGCGCTCGCCAAATTAAAGCAGCACTTTCCAAAAATGAGCTGCGGCAAGAACGTTCCATTAGGAACATGTTCACTTATCGACACGCACAATAGAAATCTCAGAATGATTCTCAGGGTTGATCAGGCAACCAATCAAATGAATTTCGTTCTGATTCCGAGAAAAGCTGCGAAGTAGTTCGGTTTTTACTGAATGGTGTGGCCGAAAAAGTTGGCTTCAATCAGTTCCTCCAGCGTTTTTCTTTCGCCTTTGTAGGTTGCAGTAATCCACGCATCTGAAATACCGCGACGGATACATTCCTGTCTGAAGACTTCCGCTTCACGAATCGTTTTGAATTCCTTCAAGGTGAAACGTGTAATTCCATCAGGATAGTCAATGATTTTCGCAGGACCGAATTCTTTCAATTGCGGATACTTGAAGTTCTCCGGATGACGATACGCGCCGATCTGCACAGTATAAATCAACCCTGTTCCGCAGTAACCGCCGGTGGTACTTAAGAACTTATTGTAAACAGCGGTGTCACGTAATGTCTTCCCTT
>JBJOKQ010000025.1:0-24363 GCA_046046005.1 Bacteroidota bacterium
CACCACGTGATAAACCGTCATCATGCCTTGCGGACTGTTACGCGCGGAAGCGAACCATGCTGTTTTTTCTTCGAAATCCGTAACGAAAAGAATATCGTCGTCAGGAGAATTAATGGCGAAGTCCATGTTCGCAGGTTTTAACCAGGAACCTGTTTCTTCATTGAGTTCAGCACGGAAAATATCGTAACCGCCCATGCTGTTATGTCCTTTCGAAGAGAAGTACAATACTTTGCCGTTCGGATGCAGGAACGGATAATCTTCATCATATTCCGTATTTATTGGATAACCTACATTGAAAGGTTTACTCCAACCACCATTCGGTAATCGAACAACGCGGTAAATATCTTTTCCGTTGCTTTCATCGTCACCGTAAGATGAGAAGTAGAGAATATTCTTTTCTCCGGAGAGAAAAATGATTGAAGTTTCGTTCTTCTTACGATCGAGATTCGTTTTGAATTCATCTCCTTTCACAAGCAGTTGACCACTGTAACCTTCGAGATTGTATGAACGAAAGAAATCTGCAGTAGGAAGTTCCTTTTTCTCCAATACAGTAATATCCGTTACGGCACGGAGCAATTTCTTTCCGGTTCTGCACATGGCAATCTGATTGTCCACCTGCATTTTTTCTGCCTTCTTCTCTCCTGCGAGTTTCTTGTATTTGCTGTAGGCGTTTATTGCTTCATCGAAACGATAATTCAAATGATACGCGCGTCCGAGATAAAACCAAACTTCTACTTCCGCTTTAGGATCTTTTGAAGCGACCTCCAGAAATGGAAGTGCTTTGCCTTTATCTGCATTGGCAAAAAGCATGCACACACCGAAACGGTAATTGTAATTCGGATCGTTCGGGTGATTGGCAAGCAACTGCGAATACAAAGGCATTGCAGCGGGATAATCTTCTTTTTCGAAATGAGAAGCCGCTGTTTTAATTACATCTGCCTCAGAACCGGGCGCTTGAGCACACGCTGATGCAGGTGAAATCAGCACCGCAATAATTACGGCAAGAAAAAACAGTAGGTACTTTTTTCCCATTCGGCTCCGATCAGCAAACGCTTTAGTTTCCTGCATCAATAATAATACCCCAATTTACGCATTAAACGCGCTTGTGTGTAAGATGCAGGAAGGTGGGAATTTCCACAGGTGATTGTGGACATAAATCCGAAATCAGTTTGCGGCTGTAGTACCGTCGTCTTCTTTACTGCGAATCAATTTCATTTTTGATTCCTGACGGCGCAACAAACGTTCGATGTTCTTCTGGTGAGTGATCATGATCAGGACCGCAACCATCACTGAGAAAATCACCATGGAAGGCACAACGCGATCACCGAACATTGTGATTACAATGACCGGGAAAGCAACACCTGCGCAGATTGAGCCCAAAGAAACGTAATTGAACGCGATGAAAACGAGGAGGAAAACACCGAGTGACATCAGGCAAGCCAGAGGATGAGCGGCCAGGATTACACCGAATAGCGTCGCAATTCCTTTACCACCACGAAAACCCGCGAACACAGGAAAGATGTGCCCTACAACGCAAGCCACACCCAGAACAATCTGAAGATCAACATATTGAGAAGTGCCGACAGGGGCTTCAGAAACGAATGCTGCCATAGCAACAGCGATCCAACCTTTTAGAATATCCAAGCCTAGAACGATCAGTCCCGGCTTTTTACCGAGGACCCGAAACGTGTTTGTAGCACCGGCATTTCCGCTTCCGAATTCGCGAACGTCAACGCCGTAGAAAAATCTGCCGATCCAAACTGCTGAAGGGAAAGATCCCATCAGGTAAGCTACAATCAAAGCAAAAATTGCAGTTGCTGTCATCTTTTCTATTTGTCTTCAGGCTCAGGATCCGACCCTCCGGATTCTTCCGCCTTGTTCTTGTTCTTCAAAATCAGGTTACGTTCGTTAGGACTTCCAAGCGTGTATTTGTACGATTTCTGTCCTTTTTCGCCTTCCTTCTTCTTGTTCTCGTCTTTTTCTTCCTTGATTATGGTGTTGAACTTATCGTTAGATGAGTACACCAACATAATGCCGTTCGAATAGCGGAACGTATACCATTTACTATTGTCGAGCTCAAGATAAATTGAAAGAACGTCGCCGCTTTTCTTGCGCTCCAGCATAATTGTGCCGGGAACAAATTTATTAATTTGTGTCTTACCAATGCTACCGAGGCCCAGTTTACCCGTTGAAATATAGGATTTTGTCTTCTGATTCCATGTCATTTTGACATCTGTGAAGAAAAACGTGTATTTCAACTCATCCGGGAACTTCTTGTAAGATCCGTAAAGCGTTAACTGAGAAACGAGCTTATCAGCTTTCTCCTTCCCTACTAATTCGTTCAAAGCACGCTGCAAAGTTGGTCGCGCAGCTTCCGTTCCGGCGAATGAAGTTGAGGCATTGATGTCTTCAACAAGAATATCCATGGCCTTTTCATTCATGTAGAAATCGAGCGCAAGCACAAGATCGAAGTCGGTTGTATGAGTAACCGTGTTGTGCGTTGCGTTACCGACCGGTAGCATCGTTACTTGTCCGAGATCGGAGCCCAGATTCATTTTTCCTTCACCGTAAACAGCACATGTTTTGGTATTGAAACTGATGTAATTTCCAGGTAAAGATCTTTCCACCAATTTCTCCTTATTGGAAATACGGTATTCACGAGATGTTTTATCGAAGAAGAGGAAACCATCAGCGCCAACAACGGTAACATCGGTACGTCCTTTCCGCGGAGATAGGAACGCACCATAAACGTGGACGGAATCGACCGTACTCATAATACCGGCAGTAATCGGATCTCCTTTGTCGTCTTCGAGAGGAGCGGCAACCGGAATGTAAATCTGAAGCGGGTTGATTTCTCCTTTGAATTTCAATCGGCGTTTTCCAAGGGCGCAATCATGGTTCAATGCTGTTGAACCGTCGAACACAAGGAACTGATTATTCGCTGCGAGAATTACTTTTCCTTGATAATCGAATGCCGGACTCAACGTAAACTTCGAAGTATCTGCAATGAAACCTTCAGCATACGTTTGTCCTGAAGTATCCGGCGCCACTTTCGAGAAGTGAATAATCTGTTCGCCTTTCAATTCGTCGATGTAAGCGTAGTCGCCTGAAGCCGTATAACTTCTGCGCGAGAAAACTTCCGTATGGCAATTGAAGAGATGGTGATACTTCGTCACACTGTTCGCTTCTATTTGCGAATTCTCGAGCGGACGCATGTAAGCATTACGTTCAACGGTAACTTTTCCACTGTCCGGAATAACGCGCGCATCAGCTACGCGAATCTCTTTCACTTCTTCTGCGTCGATAATGAAATTCTGGTAATCGAATTTCGCGCGTTGTGCAAAGAAGCGCAATGAATCCTGCTTCGGATGCACTGAAATGAATTCCGGTCCTGTCAAATCAACTTTGCTTGCACCTGCAGCAGGTTTGTTCCCGCTGAGTTCGATCTGACTCTTATCCATGAACCACTTGAAATTCTCCATGTAACAGATGTACTGATTCACCGGGAAATTCACTATTGAACCTTTACCGTTGGCTTTGAATTCACCTTCACGTTTTTCGAAGTCAATGTGCGCTTTGAAATTCTTAGTTTGGAAAGCCATACTTGCAAGTTGTGCCGCTTTCAAATTGAAGTCTACAGTGTCCGCGTCCACAATGTGATGTTTCATCACCATATCACGTGAAGTCATTTCTGCGTTGGAGAATTCCATGACGCCGCGAGCCCGCAGTGCTTTCGGACCGAGTGTAAGAGTTCCTTTCACTTTCGCTTCGCCTTTATAAGCTGTGAAAGCGGAATCCTTGTTTGTCGCTTCCATGAAATCTTTCTTCGGCACCCAATGGACGTAAACGTTCGTACTGGTAACATCAGGATACTCCGTTTTACCCTTGATGTTCTGCGGCTGAATTTCAAAAGTTTTTGCCACACCATTGGTAGAATCCGGGAAGAACAGGAAATCATCAGACACCGCTGTTGAAGTGATGTAATCGATCTTTCCCGCTCCGTGCAAACCTTTGTTTGAAAGACTGATGGTATTGGTGAACTTCGCTTTACCGCCATAGGAAGAATATCCTGTAGTTGGCGACTGACGTACAAATCCCAATGAATAATCAGGCTGTAAGCGGAGCGTATCACGAATTGTAGGGAAGATTCCTGCAGACTCAAGCACCCCGCCGAACATCAACGCGTCGTTGGTAAAGTTGTCCAAACTGTCAATGACAAAAGGATCGACCTTGAAATAAAATTTGTCGCGATTATAAACTCCTTTATGAATTGATGGTTTATCGTAGTAGACATACGACGGTTTGGCGCTGGTAAAAATCGGATAGTTCGGATAGCTCGGACACGTTGGGCAATTCGGTTTCGGTTGCGACCAAACTCCGGACTTGTTGGCGGGATTATCGACGGCCAGTGTTCCGTTCAGGTTTTCAATTACACTTCGGACTTTCACCTGAATGAAACCTCCTTTCGGATCGCGCGGATCGCGCTGCGGTGTATCTACCCAGATACGAACGCTGTCTACGTTGTTCAGGTTAATGGTAAACGTTTCGTAGTTGAACGAGAACATTTTTCCGTAGTAATCAAAACGCCCCGCCATGATCGAACCTTCGAAGGTGAAGTTTCTGTTTTTCTTCAAGATGAGCTGATCGTTTTCCGGGAACACGACAACGTTTTGCGAATCACTAAGCGCAACTTCCTTTACCCCGAAGATGGTCATGTCGTAATTCAGCAAGTTGATTTTTGCGTTCGGCTGCCCGGGTCTTACATTGGAGCTGAAGAGAATATTGTCATAATCTTTTTTACCGGCACGCGCTGCGATGTACGTGTCGCACTTCTCTTTGTATGTGATCATGTCTGTCACGGGATCGTAAATCAGGAATCCTTGATTGGACATGTTCATGATTGTAGGACGGAGTTGTTCTGCGGGTAATTTCCAGTATTTGGCAAGATCTATCATTGTGAACACGGGATTACCGCCATTCACATCGCGAACGAAATTCCTGATCTTGATGAGCGGGTGAACCATTTCCATTCCTTGCAAGCGATCGTAGAGATATTGACGGTAATAATCCGATGAAGGGAAAGTTGCTTCTGCCTGCGTGGTTGTTGGCAATGTTCCCATTGTAATTATCGGTTCATTGGTTTTCCAGATCAACTGTTCAACATACATATCCACTTTGTGGAATGAGTTGTAATAAGGAGCTTCTGAAGCACCTTCGTTGGAACGGTAGAGAATCACCTTCGAACTGTCGATGAAGAATTTAAAATCGACCAGCGGATGCACGATGGAATCCGCATCGAGGAAAAACTTAATTGAAGTATTCGGACTGGTTACTTTCTCATCGGTAATAGAGAAACTTTGAGAAGAAGCGTAGAGAAAATTCTTTCCGTTCCGTTTGAACATGAAGAACGCAGGCGCCTCTTTCGTTCCTGAACCGATGAACTTAAATCCAACCTGAGTGAATCCACCTTCAAAATCCACACCCGGAAACATGGATTTGATCTGGTAACGTGAGCTGTACGATTCGAAGCGCGGGTAATTCGCAGTTGCCTTGGTTACATCGGGCGTAAGTCGCTCCGTCAGTTTTCCTGAGAGCGGTTTGTCCTTAAAATAAATTTTATTGTAGAAAGTTACGGAGTCCGCAACGTAACTCATGCTTTTCAACACGATGTTATATGTTTTCAATTCCGCATACACTTCATTGTCTTTCAAACCTGCGCGTTTCCAATCGACCTTCCCTCCTTTTCCTTCCCAGGTTTGCTTTGAAACGTTGTACGTTCCGGTAGTGTTGTAGATGAGCGTACTGTCGTTTTTACCGGTTCCTTTCAACGTAATATTGGTGAATCTGATTTGCGGAATAGAGTCGCACATGAATTTCCAAGAACCTCCCAACGCCTGCCATGACCCGGAAGGTTGATTGTAAAATGTATTATCGCGGAACAAATCTTCACCCATCTGAATGAAATCGGAAAACGGTTTCTGATTTCTGTTGTTACTCACGCTCATGAAGCAGACTTGCCAATCGTTGAATGTAGCCATTGGCGTCTTCTTATCGCAAATGGATTTGATCGTGTTGAAGTACGCGTAATACTCAGGCGATGGTTTGAATTTCTTCTTGGCCATCGCGTTTGTATTCTTATACATGGCCTGCTTGATCTCTTCAGTAACCTTGCCGGTGAGCCAGTATTGTTCATTGAAATCATCAATGAAATCTTTTCCTTCTTTCTTGTCGTTCGACTCAAAGAAATCGCGCATTTCCTCAATGAATTTCACGTTATCTTCCGTGAAACTCTTCGGCATCACCTGCGCCGTCAAGACGATTCCTGCTCCTGAAAACAGGAACAATATCAATGTCAACAGAATACTTTTTCTCATAGGCTTTATCCGTTTTTCCGAAGGTGAACCATCGCCCATTCTCCGGAACTTTTTATTTCAATCAGTTGAAATGCACCACCGGCGCACTTCACCATATCATTTGCATCCGTTGTGAAAAATCCACTCATGATAAGATCACCGCCCGATTTCACACTGTTACGCAAGTCATCCATAGCCGCGGTCAATACATTCTTGTTGATGTTAGCAAGCACCACGTCCGCCGATTTCCCGCGAATCCACGTTGTATCACCAACAGCAAACTCAATTCCGCTGATGTTATTGTGACCGGCATTTTCTTTCGCATTCTCAACTGCGTGCGCTTCAATATCCACGCAATCCACTTTCGATGCTTTACGCATAGAAGCCAGAATTCCCAGAACACCGGTACCGCAACCCATATCAATGATATAACGCTCAGATACGGGCAGTGTTAATAACTTTTCAGCGATTAACAGTGTTGTAGGATGATGTCCGGTTCCGAAAGATTGTTGGGGCTGAATGATCAAATCGAACCGAAAACCATCTGTTTTCTCATGAAAAGGAGCTCGAATGATCAAATCCTTACCGATTACTACAGGTTGGTACGACGACTCCCACTCCGCATTCCAATTCTGACCTACGATCACTTTGGTTGTAACGGTTGCGCTGCCCAATTCAGTATCAAGTTGATTTACAATCGATAACAATTCAACATTGAAATGTTCTTTCGGAATCCACGCCTGAAAACCTTCAGCAGTTTCAGCGAAGCTTTCACATCCTGCATCCGCCAATTCTGAGATGAGCAAATCCGTTCCGGGTTGTCGCGGAGTTACATTAACCGTAAGTTCAACGTAGTCGTTCATGCGTATGTAAGTTTAATTGCAAATGGCGTTCCATGGAAGTGATTCGCGACAGAATTTTGAACAACTTAACGCATACGACTGAACCGAAACGCTTGTTAATTTCGCATATGGATTTACTGAAACTGAATGCAGAATATTGGGATTCACGCTGGCAACAGCAAGATACCGGTTGGGATATCGGATACGCGGCTCCGGCAATCGTCCAATTTATGGACACGTTGGAGGATAAAACACAGAAGATACTGATTCCCGGTTGCGGCAACGGATATGAAGCGGAATACCTGCATCAGAAAGGATTTACCAATGTTTTCATTGCGGATTTCTCGCAAACTGCATTGGATTCATTCGGACAAAGAGTTCATGGATTTCCGAAAGAACATTTGCTTTGTGCTGATTTCTTTACGCTCGATAACGGACCTTACGATTTGATTATTGAGCAGACATTTTTCTGCGCGATCAATCCGGATTTACGCGATCAATACGTTAAGAAAATGCATGAATTACTGAAGCCGGAAGGTCGACTGGCAGGATTGCTTTTCAACGACGAACTCAATAAAGATCATCCGCCATTCGGGGGCGACAAGGAGGAATACGTAAAGCGTTTCACTTCGCACTTTGATATTCTTACAATGGAAAAATGTTCGAATTCCATTCCTCCCCGTGCCGAACGTGAATTATGGTTTGAATTGAAAAAGAAAATCTGAATTATTTACTCAGCGGCATCACTTCATAAACGACACGCTGAATTACTTTCCCGTTTTCGAGACGTTCTACGGTCTTCAGATTGCCCGGAGTATCGTAAACGAAAACGTATTCTTCGCGCTTGCCAATAACGTTTGTGATTTTCACCGGTCTGTTTGAAGCATCGTATTCGTAATGATGTTCGTAAGGAGAAATCGGGCAATTCGGACAACCATAATTGGCAAAAACGGAAATGTAACCGTGCTTATCATATGCCATCATGATTTCCTTTTTCTTGAGATATCCGCTGCCGCCCGCAAGTTGCAAAGTATCACCCGCACGTGAGGTGTCCTGTAATTGAGCCGGTAATGCTTCGGGTAAATGAAAGTACTCTTTCGTGTAGTAAATGTTGATTCGATGCAGCTCTGTAATTGTGTCGGACAATTCCAATCTCCTTTTTTCTGCGCCCCAGGCTTGCGGATACATAACATAAGCCTGAACTGAATAACGCGTTTCATTGCGCTCTTCTGCTGCAGAAGTTAAGAGCAAAATGGCCGCAATAAATACCGTCGTGAGAGAAAAGAATCTTCGCATGTCATCTGTAAGTTCAGAAACTGCAAATGCAGTTCCACGTTTGCCCGCGTGTTATACGGAGAAAGGACGTTAATGGTTTCCGGATTACAGCAAACCCAACTCTATCAGCTGCACGCAATCTTCAATGCCCTTGTCTTCTCCTTCAGGATCGTATTCTGCCTTCAGGTTGTTACCGAATACAAAAGCAACACTTTGCCACATAAATGCGGAGAACGAACCGCGGCGTTGTTGAATCAACTGATAAGTTGTTGAACCGGTTTCGCGGTCAATCAGTTTGAACAAAATCTTCCCTTGATTGTAAGTGAGTTTGCGCATATCTTCTTCAAACTGATCTGTGAGTTCTTTCTCACATTTCTCGTTGAAGGCTTTGCGTTCGCGTTCACCCTTGATGAGCACCAACTGCGAATCCATTTCTGCAAGCTTCATCCGCGCCATTACCGCATACGGATACGCCGCTTTTACGTCGCGCTTCAACTTGTCCCACTTTGCTTTCTCACGTTTGTTTTTGAAAACTTTATCGGCTACAATTACGCAAGTGAATCGCGTAATATGAGGAACCGTATCGCCATTGTCGTCGAATTCGTAAGTGACCATACTTTGCGGATAGTCCTTAACATCACCGACATACAAACCCTGAGCGAATATTCCCGAAGGGAACAAAAGCATAAGGGCGATATAAAGGGCGTTTTTCATGTACTATGGTTATTCAAACCATGTGCCAAGTTACACCCATAACGCCAACACCTGTATCATTGTTACGAAAAAGGAGTTGGAAAATGTTAACACGTAAAGTTTCGGGTTTCCGGCTCACCGTTACGCGTCATAAGCTACGTACGATTCATTTTCCAAGGTGAAATACCACCCTGATTTGCATTTTTCGCAACAGGCTTTTTATATGCAGAAATCCACATCGAAGCTGCAATTGAAGCAATTTCTTCTTCCTGTTTGCGTGCCGATTTCAAGTACTCCGGCTTGAAATATTTTTTAATGAAGTGCGTATCGAAGTCCCCCGATCTAAATGCCTCATGATCAAGCGCAAAGCGACAGAACGCAAGTGTGGTTTCCACGCCGCTGATTCTGTACTCATCAATAGCTCGAATCATACGATTGATAGCCTCGTCTCGATCTTTACCCCATGTCACCAATTTGGCAATCATCGGATCGTAATAGATCGGAATGTCCATCCCTTCTTCGAGTCCGTCATCAACACGAACACCGGTTCCTTGCGGGCGACGATACGTCACCAATTTACCGATATCCGGCAGGAAGTTGTTCGTAGGATCTTCCGCATAAACACGTATTTCCACGGAATGGCCGTTGATTTTCAAATCTGCCTGAGTGAAGGATAGTTTTTCGCCGCGAGCAACCTGAATCTGCTCTTTTACGAGGTCAATACCGGTAATCATTTCCGTTACCGGATGCTCAACCTGCAAACGTGTATTCATTTCCAGGAAATAGAAGTTGCGGTTTTCGTCGAGAAGAAACTCCACGGTTCCTGCGCCTTCGTAATTGCACGCACGTGCTACATCGCACGCGCATTTGCCCATGGCTTCACGAATTTCCTGTGTCAAAACGCTTGAAGGCGCTTCTTCAATTACTTTCTGGTGGCGACGTTGAATCGAACATTCACGTTCGAACAGATAACAGACATTCCCATGGCGATCTGCCATCACCTGAATCTCAATATGGCGCGGACCTGCAACGTACTTCTCGATAAATACAGATCCATCACCGAAGGCAGATGTCGCTTCGCTCACGGCGAGTTTCATCTGCTCTTCAAATTCTTCGATCTTCTCAACAATGCGCATTCCTTTGCCGCCACCTCCTGCACTTGCCTTAATCAAAAGCGGAAATCCGGTTGCTTTTGCCACTTTTTTACCTTCTTCAACATCAGAAATGGCACCTTCTGAACCCGGAACCATTGGAATCTTGTATTTCTTAGCTGCAGCTTTTGCGGAGAGTTTATCGCCCATGATATCCATCGCTTCCGGAGTTGGTCCGATGAATGTGATTCCTGCTTTTGTTACAGCCGCAGCAAACTCAGAGTTCTCAGAAAGAAATCCGTAGCCCGGATGTATTCCATCCACTCCAAGTTGAAGCGCAACTTCGATTATCTTGTCGCCTTTGAGATACGATTGATTAGATGGCGGCGGGCCAATGCACACCGCTTCATCAGCGTATTTCACAAATGGCGCATTGCGATCTGCTTCCGAAAAAACAGCGACAGTTGCGATACCCATTTCTTTACAGGAACGCATTACGCGCAGAGCAATTTCGCCGCGATTGGCAACCAAAATTTTCTTCATAAACGATTCAGATAATCCTGCCAAAAATACAGTTTAACACGCAAGAAAATTACCCTTCGAGGGGTATTTCGATGATTTCGAATAATCGGGGAATATAGCTCTTCACCTGCATTTCGGCATCCAGTTTGGATTTAAGCGCCAACGCTGCATCCGCCTCGCCGTGAATAATGAAAACGTGTTCAGGCTTTTGCTTAAGTTCACTTAACCAACCGATCAATTCGCCCTGATCAGCATGGCCCGACATTGTTTGTATGTTGGCAATCTCCGCTTTCACATTTAGTAATTTGCCGTGGAGTTTTATTTGTTTTTCGCCGTCCACCAAACTTCTCCCGCGTGTTCCGGCGGCCTGATATCCGACCATCAGAACTGTTGACAACTCGTCTTCAAGATGTTTTTCCAGATAGGCAAGAACACGTCCACCTGTAGCCATTCCGCTTCCCGCAATCACGATTTTCGGATGGTAATCTTCCACTATTGCCTGAGTTTCCTGTACGGTCTTTACACGATGAATTCTTGCGCAAACGGCATCACATAATTCCGGTTTGAGTTTGTGCCATTCCGGATACTTGATAAAAACGTCAAGCACATTCTTTCCCATCGGGCTGTCCATGTAAACAGGAACATTCGGGATTTTCCCTTCATCACTCAGTTGCCATAACAAATACATCAGTGATTGCGTGCGCTCAACGGCGAAACTTGGAATGATGACGGATCCGGCGCGGGAAATAGTTCTGTTGATGACATCTGCCAATTCCTGTTTGGTATGATCAGCGGGATGTATTCTGTTTCCGTACGTACTTTCAATGAACACGATATCGGCCTCATCAGGTTTTGCCGGTGCACGCATCAAAAGATCATGGTTCCTGCCAACATCACCTGAAAACACAAGTCTTTTACCGGCAATTTCCAACTCGACAAATGTTGCACCGATAATGTGACCGTTGTATCGAAAACGAAAACGAATTTGATCATCAATCACGAGCCATGTATCCAATGGTTCAGCTTTGAAGTGAGGAACGGTAAGCTGAACATCTTTTTCATCGTAAAGAGGCTTGGCCGGACTGTGTTTCGTGTAACCTCGACGGTTTGCGCGTTCTGCATCTTCTTCGTTGATTCGCGCACTGTCGTGTAAAATAATTTCTGCTACTTCAAGCGTTGGTAATGTACCGTGAATGCGACCTTTAAAACCGGCTTTCACAAGTTTGGGTAAATAACCGCAATGATCCAGATGAGCGTGTGTAAGTATTACCGCATCGATTTCTGACGCTTCTATTGGAGGATAATCCCAATTCAACAGCCGCAGTTCTTTTAATCCCTGAAATAAGCCGCAATCAATCATGATTTGCCTTCCCAGAGCTTGGATAAGGAATTTAGAGCCTGTTACGGTTCCTGCCGCACCAAGAAAATGAACAGTGATTGATTTAGGCATGAGTCGTTGAGATTAGTGAACTTCCAAATGTGCCGAAATTTTCAGGCCGAAAAACACGCTTTGATAAATATCATGAGTAATTACCTTTGAGACCGGATCATGGTTTTCAATTCCATTGTATTTGCGATTTTCCTGCCGATAGTTTTCGCAATCTATTGGTCGCGTTTGTGTAATACTCCACGCAAACGAAATGTGTTCATCGTATTATCAGGATTTGTATTCTACGGCTGGTGGGATGTTCGCTTTCTGGGCTTGATGATAGCCACAGCTATGATTGATTATTATGTTACAAAAGGACTTGAAAAAACTAAAGCCGATAAGAAACGAAAACTGCTGCTGGCGGTTTCGTTAATATCGAACCTTGGAATACTATTCTTCTTCAAGTATTTTAATTTTTTTTCCGAATCATTTTCCCTGATGCTTTCTGCCGCGGGAATGAAGGCAGATTTTTTTACGCTGAATGTCGTTCTGCCTGTTGGAATCAGCTTTTATACGTTTCAGGCATTGAGTTACACGATTGATGTTTATAAAAGAAGAATTGCGGCTGCTCCCGATCCTGTTACATACATGGCGTACATCAGTTTCTTTCCGCAATTAGTTGCCGGCCCAATTGAGCGCGCCACGCATCTCATGCCTCAGTTCGGGCAACTTCATCCGTTCTATTCTTCGCAGGCGGTATCCGGATTACGCTTGATGCTCTGGGGTTACATTAAAAAGTGCGCGATTGCCGATAATCTTGCTCCTCTTGCAGATGCAGTATTCAAAAATGATTCTGATCCGAACGGACTTGGAGTTTTCGTTGGCACTGTTGCGTTTGCGATACAAGCCTACGGCGATTTCTCCGGATATTCCGACATAGCGAAAGGCTCTGCACGCTTATTCGGATTCGAGCTCGTGAACAACTTCCGTTTCCCGTATTTTGCTTCTTCAATGCGTGATTACTGGCAACGTTGGCATATCTCAATGTCGTATTGGTTCAGAGATTATGTGTACATCCCGCTGGGAGGAAGTCGCAAAGGATTTATCCGTGGTAACGTGAATATTCTTATCACGTTTGTGCTGTCCGGATTATGGCATGGAGCTGCATGGACCTACGTAATGTGGGGCGTTGTTCACGGAATCGCTCAAAATATAGAGAATGCCTGGAAGCATTTCAGAGGATTCACATTCCCGAAAGTGCTAAGGCATTTCCTCGTGTTGTTTGCAGCGTGGGGTAGCTACATTTATCTACGCTCACCCGACATAGCTACTGCCAACGCGAGAATCGTAACGTTATTCACCGGCAGTTGGAGCACTCTCAATCTTGGTGCAGAAGGTTTGTTAAGTTTTCAATCTCCTTTATACAACGCCGTGCTACTCGTAACTGTAACAACGGTATTTATTACGGAATGGCTGATTTTTTCCGGTCGCGTCAACACCGTTGTACCTAAATCCGGACTTGCGCGATACGTTGCATACTATCTGATTGTGATGACACTTCTTATGATCGGTGTGTTCAGTCAGCCTCCCGCGTTCATATATTTCCAATTCTGAGATGAAGAAATTTCTGACAAAGACATTAATTTTCCTTTTACCTGTACTGTGTATAGTTATCGGAATATTTATGACCGAGCCGGATCGGAATTCACTGTGGAACGGCTCACCGGGGGATTGTGAAAATCGCGGGCATTGGATCAACTACAGATTGAATCAAGATTCCACTCCTGTTGACATTGCGTTTCTTGGCACATCAAGAACGATAAACGGGATACAGGATACGTTAGTCAGCAGAATTCTGTCAGACAAAACCGGACATTCTGTACACGCGGTAAATCTGGGCTATTGTCGCTTCGGTTCAGATCTTATGACCGTAATAATGCGGGATCTGGTAAACACAAAAAAACCGAAACTTATCGTGATTGAAGTGAATGAGCAGTTTATCGGTAGTTCACATCCGATGTTCCCGTACTATGCAACTAACGAAGATCTGCATTCGACGGCCGTGCTGTACAATCAAGCTGCTTCCGCTAATTTTTACAACGGCTTTCTCGCCCGACTCGGTCACTTCAGAAATCAAACTTTCAATTTCCCGCAGGATACTTCCTTCGTGGGATGGAATCTGGAAGAAGTTTATGGTTATCGTAGATATCCCGGCTCCGCTCCACTTGCTGAATTACAATCAACAAAACGTAAAGGTTCCCGACTATCCACTCTGCGAGAACTGGAGGTTGTCTATCCAATGGAATGGCTGAATCGAACTTTGGCAATAGCAGCCGCAGCAAAAATTCAGGTTGTGTTTCTATATGCTCCTTCATATTCCGGCACCGCATTTCCAACAGAAGGAATGTCTTTTTACTCGCAAAATGCAAAACTGTTAAGCCCTGAACAAAGATTCCGTGATCCATCCATGTGGCGCGATCGAGACCATTTCAATGATAAAGGTGCAAGCGAATTTTCCCGTTGGCTGGCAAATCAGATTGCAGAAGTAATGAACTGAATTCAAACTTCGTTAGTAAAAAAGCCTGAATTTACCTGCTCCCAGCCATTTCAAATCTGTATTTTTGCTTTTACTTTAACCAAGATAAAATTCCGTATGAAAGACCTTTTTGAGAAAATCCGTGATAATCGCGGGCCACTTGGCAAGCACGCCAAGGAATCACATGGCTATTTTACATTCCCGAAACTCGAAGGAGATATCGGACCTCGCATGATTTTCCGCGGACGTGAGCGTTTGAACTGGAGTTTGAATAACTACCTGGGTCTTGCTAACCATCCGGAAGTGCGTAAAGCAGATGTTGAAGGTGCTCAGAAATTCGGTCTTGCCGCTCCAATGGGTGCGCGTATGATGTCTGGAAACTCAAATTACCACGAGCAGTTGGAAGCAGGACTTTCTGCGCTCGTGAAGAAAGAAGATACAATCCTTTGCAACTTCGGATATCAGGCAATGGTTTCTGCGATTGACTGTCTCGTTGATCGACATGACGTGATTGTTTATGATGCAGAATCGCATGCATGTATCATTGACGGTGTTCGTTTGCACATGGGCAAGCGCTTTGTTTATCCGCACAATGACATCGCTTCTCTTGAAAAGCAGTTGGACCGTGCAACCAAAATGGTTGAGCAAACCGGCGGAGCCATTCTCGTAATCACCGAAGGTGTTTTCGGAATGAGCGGAAACCAAGGTAAACTGAAAGAAATCGTTGACCTGAAGAAGAAATTCACTTTCCGTTTGTTCGTTGATGATGCACACGGATGCGGCACAATGGGACCAACTGGTGGCGGCACAGGTGAAGCACAAGGTTGCCAGGACGGAATTGACATTTATTTCGGAACATTCGCGAAATCTTTCGCATTGATCGGCGGATTCATTTCTTCAACAGAAGACGTTGTTGAATATCTCCGTTACAACATGCGTTCTCAGATTTTCGCGAAGTCACTTCCACTTCCATTGGTTTACGGATTGTTGAAGCGTCTGGAACTCATGAATTCCGAAAAGCAATTGCGTGAAAATCTCTGGAAGATCACGAATGCACTTCAGAAAGGATTGAAAGATGCAGGATTCAATATCGGAACCACATCATCGCCTGTTACCCCGGTTTATCTGAACGGAAGTATTCCGGAAGCAACGAATCTGATTCTTGATTTGCGTGAAAACTTCAATGTGTTCTGTTCGATGGTTGTTTACCCTGTAATCCCGAAAGGACAAATCATCCTTCGCTTGATTCCTACTGCGGTACACACGCTCGATGATGTGAACTACACGATTGATGCATTCTCGAAAATCCGTCACAAACTGACTTCCGGTCAGTATCAGAGTGATAAGATTGCAGCGCATTCTTAAGTAATAGCAGCTCAAAATAAAAGCCGTCCCGAGTAAATTCGAGACGGCTTTTTTCATATTCAGAAATCACTTACTTCCAGTTGAATATCAACTTATAACTCAAATCACAGTCCTTACACGCAGCCGCTTTATCTTTGTTGTCGCCCTGATCATTGAATGCAAGCATTTCAAACTTCCAGGTTTTGTTCTTTTTCGCAATCGAACCGCGTCGTTCTCCATCCTGCCACTTTGAACTTCCGCTCAAAGTCTGATAATACGAATACGTGAGATCCACAAATACGAATGCATCCAATAAGCTTTTCACTTCCACTTCGTATTTGCATTCTACTGATCCGGATGTAAATTTTCCTGCACTCGCTAAACGAATACGATACAATGCAATTTCAGCTCCTGCAGAACTCTTTACGGATTGCCATTCGGTCCATGTTCCGGTTTTGGCGGCAGAATCAGGCATTACACCCGAAACCTCCACTTTGTTTTGTGCGTCGGCTTCTACGATTCCAGTCAGGAAAATCAGCAACAGTACAATAGTATTTTTCATCGTTTTTTATTGCGAAGTACAACCATGACGCTGTTTGACGCAATACCACTATAGTAGTATTGTACTTCAATATTCTGTTCGCTACATATTCATAAATCATTAACAAGTATCAATTTCTGTTGGTAACTATTCCATGTACAAAATCGGGAACGGGATTCGGCTTTATCTAAATTTGAAGAAGATAAAACAACCCTGATCATGCTTGCATTTCTTATTTCTTATTGGTGGATTATTGCAATTGTAATTTGCATTGTGCTTTACAAATTGATTTTCCGAATCCTGGGTATCATCATCATTCCGGAAGACAAGATCGGATTGGTGACAAAAAAATTCGTACTCTTCGGTGCGAATAAAGAGCTACCACCGGGAAGAATTATCGCGACAAATGGAGAAGCAGGATTTCAGGCTCAAACGCTTGCTCCGGGAATCTATTTCTGGCTATGGGTTTGGCAATACGAAATCAAACAGCAACCTTTTACAATCATTCCTGAAGGCAAAATCGGTTTGCTCGTAGCGAAAGACGGTAAAGAACTGGAGATCGGAAACATTCTCGCGCGCAAAGTAGAATGTGAAGCCTATCAGAATGCAGAAGCGTTTATGAACAACGGTGGACGAAAAGGACGTCAGTCTGCAATTCTAACTGCAGGTACTTATCGTATCAACACACACTTGTTTGACGTGCTGTTGTACGGGATGACGGCCATCTCTGAAAACATGGTTGGTGTCGTAACAACACTTGATGGAAAACCTATCACAGAAGGAAATATCGCCGGTGCACAGATTGAAGGTCATAATAACTTTCAAGATGCTGACGCATTTCTGCGAAATGGCGGAAACAAAGGTCTGCAACCTCAAGTCGTACTTGCAGGATCATACTATCTCAATCCTTGGTTCATTCAGATTGAACAGGTGAAAATGACGGAGATTCCAATCGGTCATGTAGGTGTTGTTATTTCGTACACCGGTACTGAAGGAAAAGATCTGAGTGGTGCTGAATTCAAACACGGCAATATTGTTTCCAAAGGAGAAAAAGGTGTTTGGGGAGAACCATATGGTCCCGGTAAATATCCGGTGAATCCGTACATCATGAAAGTGGAATTGGTGCCAACCACTAACCTAGTGCTCAACTGGGCAGCAGCTCGATCTGAGTCACATCAGCTCGATAAGCATCTTTCAACAATCACGGTGCGCTCAAGAGATGGTTTCTCGTTTAACCTGGATGTTTCGCAGATCATTCACATTCCTACCGCCGAAGCGCCGAAAGTAATTGCGCGTTTCGGAAACATGAACAATCTTGTAAGCCAGGTACTAGAACCTACAATCGGTAATTACTTCCGCAACTCTGCTCAGGATTCGGATGTGATCACTTTCCTTACATCGCGCAAAGAACGTCAGACATCAGCGCGCGAGCACATTGGTCGCGTGCTGGAGCAGTACAACGTATTTGGAGTTGATACACTCATAGGTGATATTAATCCGCCTGATGAACTCATGAAAACCCTCACTGACCGTAAGATTGCAGAAGAGCAGAATACTACTTACGAAACGCAGAAACGCGCAGAGGTGACACGGCAAGCGCTCGAAAAAGAAACCGCTATTGCTGACATCCAGAAAGAGATTGTAAAAGCCGATCAAGGCGTACTGATTGCAAATCGAGTGGCTGATGCTGCAGTTAAGAAAGCAGAAGGTGAAGCAACTAGTGTGAAAATTGGTGCGAACGCAGAAGCAGAACGAGTAAAAGTTACTTCTATCGCCGTTGCAGAACAGACGAAAGTCATTGCGAATGCGGAAGCAGAAAAAGTAAAAGCACTCGCGAATGCAGAAGCAGAAAAAATTGCCGTTACCGGTAATGCGGAAGCGGAAAAGATTCTGGCGATCGGTAAATCATCAGCCGAGTCGTACAAACTTGCAGTAAGCGCAATGGGTGGCGACAACTTTACACAATTGAAGATTACGGAAGCAATCGGTAAAGACAGAATCAAAATCATTCCGGAAGTTCTCATCACCGGCAATGGCGGAGACGGCGGTCCGAATGGTCCGATCAGTGGTTTGTTAGGCATGAAATTGCTCGAAGAAGTGACCAAGAAAATGGGTTCTGAAAAACCGGAAGGTGAAACGAAGAATCCTGCGGACAACAATCCGAAAAAGAATGAAAAGTAAAATGAAATTTGTTTTGATCATCGCCGGCGTTATAACCACGCTGGCGATTTTCATTGGTACCGCTCGCAGATCGGAAGCCAAGGATTCTGCCGGGTCAGAAGGTTGGTGGGTTTTGCACGAGTATCACGACCGCATAATGAACAACCGGAGGATCGGTGAATTCAGTTTCGAGCAACCTAATTACGTGGCTGTTATTCTGAATGTTCGAATGGACAGTGTATTTTCATCGGGAACAATCTTTCCGCTAAAAGCAACCGAAAGAATTGCGGGTGATACAATTTGTCGCATGAGCAGTATCAATTCCATCTGCAGTTTTTTCTACAACAAGAAAAAGAAATGTCTGCAAGTTGCATTTACGGTTGATGGCAAACGACAGGTATTTTCTTATCGAAGAATGCGCAGTGATGAATTTGTAAGACTAACTGCGAACTTCTTCAGCAAGACTGAATTCTGGCCTTTACATCAGAATTACAACGCGTATTGGCGCAAGCAATTCATTACCGGAACTTTTGTTTCGATCGACAATAAAACTTCATTTACTGTCAGCGACAGCGCGGCTGTGACAGGATTCGGTCCCTACAATTTTCTTGAATTGGATGATTTTTTCGGGACAACACATTGGCTCGGAAAAGCAGATCGTGTACGATTTATGAATGGAAATAAAACCGGACAATTCAAAGATTATAATTGGGAGTACCATGCAGATACTTTGGTGCTTCGTGAATACATCGGACAGGAAATCGAACTTTACAAGAAGAGCAACAAAGTCACGAAGTACATTCGACAGCCTCAGAATCAGCAATAAGTTGAATGTTATTTCCTACCCTGAATTAAGCGCGGAAATGATTATCTTTAGCTTTCGATTTCCATAGGTCCTGAATATTGAATTCAGTTCCGGGAAAAATTTAAACAGTTACACTAATCCCAAATCTCTTGGCTCATTTCTACGACTTTGATTTTGATGATGCAGTGCTGGACGGAATTGATGCGATGGGCTACACTCAAGCAACGCCGATACAGGAACTCGCCATCCCCTATTTACTTCAAAACCGCGATCTTATTGGTTGCGCACAAACCGGAACCGGTAAAACAGCAGCTTACCTTCTTCCGCTGATGAATAAGATTTTGAATTCCGATCGCGAGGGAATTCAAGCATTGATTGTGGCACCGACTCGTGAATTGGCATTGCAGATTGATCAGGCGTTGACCGGATTCGCATATTACTCCGGCATCAGCAGTATCGCTGTTTACGGTGGTGGTAAAGGCGAAGATTTCGACCGTGAAAAGAAAGCGTTGACAACAGGAACAGATATTATCATTGCTACGCCGGGACGTTTGCTTTCGCATTTGAATCTCGGTTATGTAAAAACAGAAAAATTACAAACGCTGATTCTGGATGAAGCGGATCGCATGCTTGACATGGGCTTCAACGAAGACATCATGAAGATCAACAGCTATCTTCCTGCGCAAAAGCAAACGGTAATGTTCTCCGCAACCATGCCGCCGCGTATTCGTCAACTGGCGAATAAGTTGCTACGCAATCCAGCGGAAGTCAACATCGCCATTTCAAAACCCGCTGCAGGAATTCAGCAAACAGCGTACTGCGTTTACGACGCACAGAAGATTCCACTGCTAATGCATTTGCTGAAAAACAAAGAATTGATCAGCGTGATCGTATTCTCTTCTACCAAGCAGAATGTAAAAAACATGGAACGCGAGTTGAAGAAACTCGGTCTCAGCATTGCAGCTATTCACTCTGATCTCGAACAGAACGAACGCGAAGAAGTACTCTTGAAATTCCGCAATCGCGATCTGAAAGTACTCGTTGCAACGGACGTGTTGTCTCGTGGAATTGACATTGAAAATATCAGTCTCGTTGTGAACTTCGATGTTCCCGGCGACGGAGAAGATTACATTCACCGTGTCGGAAGAACAGCACGTGCAGAAACAAAAGGCGAAGCAATTACATTCATTTCTCCTGATGATATGCGACGTTTCGGAAGTATTGAACGACTCATCGGTTACGAAATCGTAAAGCCGGGAGTTCCTGCAGAATTCGGAGAAACACCGGTATACAACGGCAATGCAGCCCGTCCTAAAAAAAGCGGAGGCGGCAAGAAACGCTTCGGCAAGAAAAAACACAGCGGACCGCAAACCGCAAAATCCTGAATTAAATTCTGATTGCAACAATGAGTAAAACCCTTCGCATCGTTCTGATCTCAGCAGCCGTTCTGATTGTCGGTGGCGGTATTTTCGCTTGGGCATGGTTCTCCAAACACACTTCAGATGTACATCTGAACTACATTCCTAAAGATGCAGCGGCAGTTTTTTCATTGCACTCGAGGGAAATTGCTACGAAGATTGATCCGACGAAACTCGTTACTGATAAAAAAGCAACCTACGCAACAAACGATATACCTGATTTCCTGATGAACATTATGGCGGAACCCATGTCGACGGGCATTGACCCGGTGCAGAACGTATATGGTTTTGTTGCCAAGCAGGATCAATCAACAGCGTCAGCATTGGTGCTCGCTGTGACAGATGAATCAGACTTCAGTGCATTTGTAAAGCGCATGTTTCCTGATCGTAAAATTGAAGAAGGCGAGAACTCTCAATATCTCGACATTGATGAAAAGCGTGCGATTGTTTGGAACCACGAAGCAGCCTTGTTCATTTCAACGGATGCAATGGATGTGCGTGCCTACGGAGAGAAATTATTCGCGCAAGGTGAAGCAGGATCGATTAAGAATGATGAAGGCTTCACTGCATTCAACGCAAAAACATTTGACGCAGGATTGTATACCGATAATCGCAAACTCAGCGGTTTGAATATGGAAACATCTGCATTGGCGCTGATCGGAATGGGGCAAGGTCACAGCGAATTTTTCATGCGCTTCGAACAGAATGAAATTGTAACTGAGTTTGTGAACTCAGGTGCTTCGCAACCTGGACTTACTCAAACAACCGGACCATCTGTTGAAGATTTGAAACTGCTCGGAATGAAAGATCCGTTGATTTACATTGGAACAAATTTCAACGTGCAGAATTTGCTGACGTCAGCATCCAACGATCCGATGATGAGTCAAAACGTAGATGGAATTACAGCGGGTCTTGGACTTACGCAGGAGCAAATGGCAAAGTTGTTTACCGGAACGATGACGGCAGCGGTAACGGATTATCGCGACATCTATGCAACAGATCCGCGTGTTCAAAAAGAAACAGCAGCAATCATGGGACCAATGGATCAATTCGGAGAAATCGGTGCGATGTTTCAGAACATGCTCAGCATAGAAGTTCCGATCACTGTAATCAGTTTCGGAATCACCAATGAAAAAATGGCAACTTCGGTTATTGAATCACTAGGCATGAAACTTCAGGAAGACGGATTTTACGCAGCACCGGGAGTTGAGATGGTGATTTATGCTGCTATCAAATCCAATCACCTTATCATCACGAACGATTACGTTTCCGCACAAACCATTATGAAAGAAGGACAAATGACCGGCAAATTACCTTCTGAATATGCAGCAAAAGTTCCTGCGCAACCGTTTTCATTGTGGATGGATTTAGAAAAATCGCACATGCCGGAATTGTTGCTTAATCCGAAATCACCTCTTCTTGATCCTGCAGATTTGAAATCGTACACCGGCTTGTCGGACATCTTCAACGGCATTCGATTCGAATCATCTGCAACAAGTTCGAAGTTTCATTTTTCAATGCCTGCCTCAGAAGAAAATTCATTGATGCGCATGATTCGCTACACGTCTTCCGAAGAATGAAATTCCTTCTGAAAAATGTAATTCCGGTTCCGCTGATCGACAGTCCGCTGTCGGAGAAATCGCTATGGAAAACGGAAACGGAAATTGAATCATCTGCGATCACAATTGCTGAAGCACCTTCCGGCACAGGAAAAACAACGTTGGTTTCCATTATGTACGGAATTCGTCACGACTACGAAGGCAAAGTCTACATGAATGACACGGACATTGCCTCGTATTCCATTGAAGACTGGGCAGAAATCCGCAGGACAAAACTATCCGCAGTGTTTCAGGATCTGCGATTGTTTCCTTCATTAACGGCGAGACAGAATATCAAACTGAAAAACGATTTGAATCCTGTTTTGTCTGATGAAGAAATAGACTCCATGGCAAAGCAATTAGGAATCGATCACCGAATGGATTTCCCTTGCGGAAAATTGTCACTCGGACAGCAACAGCGTGTTGCAATCATTCGGGCATTGGCGCAGCCGTTTGAAATCATCATGCTTGATGAACCGTTCAGTCATTTGGATGAAAACAATTCAAGAATTGCTGCCGAATTGATCATGCATTACTGCGCGAAAAACAAAGCAGGACTGATGTTGACGAGTCTGGATCCGTCTTCTATGTTTCCGTTTAACCGTTTTATTTACATCTGAAAATGGTTAAGAAACTGCTTTTCGCACATCAGAAATTCTTCTTCCTCGTTGCAGGAATTGCGGGTTCGTTGATTGGAATTGTCTTGCTTCTTGGCGCACTTCAATTGTATTTCGATTTCGATCGTTTGGTAAACGGTACAGGCGATATCAATCGTGTACAATATCTGGTGATCAACAAAGAAGTTAACGTCGTGAACACATTATTCGGCGGTCAAAAAGGATTCAGTGCAGAAGAAATCAACGGATTGAAATCTCAGGAAGGTGTAATTGATGCGGCAGCGCTGACTGCAACACGCTTCAAAGTCGGAATGAGTATGGGTGAAGGCGGGATGGCAGGAATTCCGGGAATGTACACAGATATGTTTTTTGAAGCTGTGCCGGATGATTTCGCTGATGTTCCTCAACACAAATGGAAATGGAAACCCGGTGATTCATTGGTTCCCGTAATCGTACCGCGAGATTATATTAAGCTGTACAATTTCGGTTTCGCGCCGACACAGAAACTGCCGCCACTGACAGAACAGATGATTGGCATGGCAAAATTTGATGTGATCTTGTCAACGAAAAAAGGCCGCATTGTTTACGACGGACAAATTGCAGGTTTCACGGAGCGCATCAATACAATTCTCGTTCCGCAATCATTTATAGATTATGCGAACAAAGAATACGCCGGTGTTGAGCCCGGGCAATTTGCCCCTAATCGTGTGATCATTCGCACACAAGGACCTGCATCCGTTCAGCTCACGGACTTCATGACGGAGAATGGTTATGAAGCCAGTGAAGAAAGTCTGCGCAACAGCAAAATCAATTCCGCACTGAATCTTGTGATGACGGTTTGTGTTTGGCTTGGTGTAACAATCATCGGATTATCGTTGCTCATCTTCCTGTTGTACTCGCAATTGGTGATCAGCAGATCATCATATGAAATCCAAACGCTGATTTGCGTAGGCTTCAGTCCGAAAAATCTGGTGAACCGTTACATGAAATTTTACGGATTGCTTTACACCGCGCTGATGAGTACAGCAATGGCCTGTGTTTATGTGATAAAAGTGGCGACAAATGCTGTCGCATCTTCCCGTGGATTCCCGTTGAACAGCGGTTTGGATTCCGAAGTTTCCCTGATTGCACTCGCACTTCTCGCCTCTTTCTTGATTTTCAACTATTTGAGTGTACGACGAAATGTCAACAAATTAGCC
>JBJOKQ010000026.1:0-23935 GCA_046046005.1 Bacteroidota bacterium
ACATCACCCGACTGGAAGAATTAAATGAAGGTCGTCCTGTTCGCAATTACGCGCTTCGCCAGCTTGCAGAATCCATTCTCGAAAACAATCCTGAGTTTGATCCTGCAACGGATTATGTTTACATCTGTACGGAAGAATAATTCCCTCTTGTTTTAGTTTCTTGGTAAGCTGTGATCTTGATGTAGGTTCTGTTGCATAGACGCCACAGAATGATCAAAACGCGATTAATTGCTATTGATATTGATGCGCGGTTTCGATACATTTACTACCAACAAACCCCTTTTCACCTAAAACAGTATCATGAAAAAAATCTACTTGGCAATAGCTATGCTTTCCGGTGCATATTGTATGAATTCGCAAACTGCAACGTACAATTACACAGGTAGTGTTCAAACATTTACAGTACCGTCTTGTGTTACATCAATTTCCGTTGATGTAATAGCAGGTTCCGGAGGCAACAACGGATCTTATATTGGTGGCAACGGCGGACGAGTTCAGGCAACTGTTCCTGTTACTCCCGGTGAAGTATTACAGATTTACGTTGGGGCTGTCGGAGCTAACACGCAAGTAAGTCATCCGGGCGTTTATGGAGGTGGCGGCGCTGTATATTCATATGTCTCCGGCGGAACAGCAGGAACAGGCGGAGGAGCAACGGACATTCGTCGCACGCCTTATAATCTGAGTGACCGACTTGTTGTAGCCGGAGGAGGTGGTGGTGGTGGATACATTACCATTGGCGGACACGGAGGCGGTTTGATTGGACAAGATGGAGTTCCATATCCAAGTTTTCCGAACTCAGGTGGAAAAGGCGGCTCACAAATTGCAGGCGGGCAGCAAGGCGTTGCGTGTTGTTCATGCCCCACTTACACTACAGCCGGATCGTCAGGACAGGGTGGTAATGGAGCAGGTGATGGAGCAGGCGGTGGCGGCGGTGGTGGCGGATATTTCGGTGGTGGCGGATCATGCTTTGCAGGTGGAGGCGGTGGTAGCAGTTACACGGCACCAACTGTTACGGGAGTCACACACACTCAAGGATTCAATTCAGGTAACGGACAGGTTATAATTTCATATACCGCAGGTGGTTCAATTCCTACTACTCCAACCGGTATCACAGGAGGTAATTCCATTTGTGCAGGAAGCACTGCTTCATTCTCAATCAGTCCGGTTGGCGGAGCCACTTCTTATACGTGGACAGTTCCTTCCGGCTCAGTTATTACTTCCGGACAAGGGACAACATCCATCAACGTTACGTTCGGATTGAATTCCGGCAACGTAACAGTTACGGCTGACAATAGCTGCGGATCAAGTGCGGCTGCAGTAAGCGCTATTACCGTAAATGCATTACCTGTTGTTGCACTGGGAGCAGATGCCACGTATTGTGCCTCTACCGTCCTTGACGCTGGAAATGCCGGAGCAACGTATTCCTGGAATACAGGAGGCACGAGTCAAACTATTACAGTAACTGCAACAGGATTATATCAAGTTTCGGTAACCAATTCTTTAGGTTGTACCGCCTCAGACACGATCAACGTCACAATTAATGCATTGCCTGCTGTTACTCTTGGCAACGACATTGTTCAATGCGGCGGATCAGTAGTACTTGATGCGGGCAGCAACGGATCAACTTATTTATGGAGTGATGCAAGTACTGCACAAACTTTGACAGTTGCATCAAGCGGTGCTTATTCTGTTACAGTTACAGATGCGAACAGTTGCAGTAACTCAGATACGATAAATGTTACTATTCATCCTGCAGTAAACGTTTCGGCATCTGCTCCATCAGCGAACGTGTGTTTGGCAGATGCACCGCTTTCACTCACAGGAACTCCTTCCGGAGGTACTTGGAACGGCCCCGGTGTTGCAGGAAATCAATTCAATCCATCCGTTGCGGGTGCCGGTACTCACACGTTGATCTATTCGTATACGGATTCTTTGACATCATGTTCAGATACGGCACAAGTTCAACTCATGGTTGATATATGCCTGAATACAACCGATGATCTAAACATTAATCAGATAACTGTGTATCCGAATCCGGTTACGGATGAAATCAGAATTCAGAGTTCATCGGTTCTTACATCTTACGTGATCACTGATATCACAGGACGTGAAGTATTATCCGGTCGATTTGTTGCCGGTCTACCAATAACGATCAATACCGGTTCATTGAAAGCAGGAACTTATATTCTGAACACGGTTAACGGAAGCGGGACGACAAACTCTACGCAGTTTATTAAACAATAGACGTTGAGACATTACAATTGAACAGCCATTTGCGAACAAGCAGATGGCTGTTTTATTGTTCAATTCCGATGTTGTATTTCATTAGCAGTCCCGGCAATCCGTTGATGGAGAACTTCGCTTTTTTAATATTGTTCCTTTCCGGATCAATAATATAGTTATAAGCGGAAGTAAAGTCCGCTTTCTCCAGAACGGAGCTTTCAAAAACTGCTCCTGTCAAATCACAATCAGGAAATACTGCCGCAGACAGATTACAGGAAGTGAAATCAACTTCATGAAGTGTTGAACCCTTGAAAATTTGTTTTGTCAGATTCATTCCATAGAAGGAAGAAAGATTCAACGTACAATTCTCTGTACTGATCCGAAACAGGAATGAATTGCATTTATCGAAATGCAACCCGAGCATTTTGCATTTTTTAAAATGACAATCGCGGAATGCCGCGTTATCAAGTTTCGCTAAACTTAAATCGCATTCAACAAAACGACAATCGATGAACACAACGCCTGAAAGATTAACGGAAGAAAAATTGCAGTTGATAAACTCGCAAGACTCATACTGTTTATGAATCTTATCACTTGCGGTAAAATCTTCAGAAGTAAAGTTCAGTTCGAATGCTTCCATAAAATGAATTGAATTGTGAACACGACAGAAGTTACGCTACTGGGCACAGTGACTAAAAATGCTATTCGTGTTTGCTTTCGCCACCCATCAACGCGTAGCTGACCAGATTAGCGCCCATACGCAAGGCTTTTAATCGTGCTTCAGGTGAATCATGATGAACTTCAGGACTTTCCCAGCCATCGCCAAGATCACATTCGTAATCATAGAAGCACACTAATCTTCCCTCCCAAATTAAACCGAAACCTTTAGGAGCAAGATTATCGTGTTCGTGAATCTTAGGCAGCCCGTTTGGAAAATCATATACCTGGTGATACACAGGATGTGTAAATGGAAGTTCAACAAATTCCAATTCAGGAAACACTTTTTTCATTTGCGGACGAACGAATTTGTCCATTCCGTAGTTATCTGAAATGTGCAGAAACCCTCCTCCGATCAGGTAATTACGAATATTATCCGCCTCTTGAGAAGTGAAAACCACGTTGCCATGACCGGTCATGTGAACGAAAGGGTAATTGTAAATGTCGGGACTTCCCGCTTCTACTGTTGCTTGTTCAGGATTAATGTTTGTTTTCAGATTCTCATTGCAAAAGCGAATGAGATTAGGCAATGATGTTTCGTAATTCGAGTACCAATCTCCACCGCCATTGTATTTGAGCAGCGCCAGTTGACAACTGAAAGCCGGCGCCATTGCGAATGAAATTGCAGCAACAGTGAACGCCAGTATAAAAATTCCGAAAACGGAACGATATGAATGTGTACGGACTGTCATTTGCATAAAGTTACTTAAATCTGCAGAGGTTGAATTATTTGATGCGTATTCCGATCACACAGATATCATCCGTTTGTTTACTGTCGCCCATCCATTCTGCAAGATTATCTTCCAAAGCTTGTTTCTGTTGATCCACATCCAATTCGTGAATCGACATCAATAATTCCCTGAAACGTCGGTGAGAAAGTTTACGATCATCGGCACCGCCGAACTGGTCCGGATATCCATCTGTGAACATGTAAAGCATATCACCTTTCTGCAATTCCATTTCCTGATTGGTGAACGGCCGCATTTTATTGTCGAAATAACTTCCGATTGAGAAGCGATTTCCTTTTGATTGAATCAGCATTCCATCGCGGATTACATAAACAGGATTGATTGCAGCAGCGAACTGCATTTTACCTGTTTGGTGATCGAAAACGCAGAGCACGATATCCATACCGTCGCGTAATTCACCTGCTGATTTGTATTGGTTCAATGTATGCTGAATACCTGCATTGAGATAATCAAGAATTGCAGAAGGGCGTACGAGATTGCGTTCATGCACGGCTTGATTCAGCAAGTTGTGCCCCATCAAACTGAGTAACGCTCCGGGAACACCATGCCCTGTGGAATCAACAACGGAGAGATAGCTGAAATTCTCACGAGTTTCGGCCCAGAAGAAATCACCGGACAAAACATCTTTTGGTTTATACAAAACAAAAATGTCACCGAATTGATCCTTCAACATATTTTCAGGAGGCAGAATTGCTTCCTGAATTCGGCGCGCGTAAAGAATACTGGATTGAATGTCTTTATTCTTTTGTTCGATGATCTCCAGATACTGTTGCTGCTGAATTGCAATGGCAATTGCATCTGTAACTTCCCGAACCATGTCTACATCTTCATCTGAAATGCAATTCACTTCTCCTGCGCCTATGTTCACAGACCCAAGCAACTGTCCGCCGGAATAAACCGGAACCATAAGATATGATTTGATACCGTTCTCCAATTGTTCCCGATCTGATTCCGATAGTTCAACTTCATTAGTCAAATCCGGGATGAGAACAATTTTATTCTCTTTCAACTTACTGTGGTTTCTGAAAGCGGAAATCGGAAACTGAATAACCCCCGGTGTTGCGGTGTTCTCCCGTAATACAAAGTGAAGTGATACTTCCTGCAATCTGGTATTGAAAATGGCAAGAGAAACTCTTTTCACGTAGTTGATGCGCGTAGCCAATCGTCCCAAAACATTTTTCGCTATATCATCAATATTGTGAGAATTCAACAACTCGTGCTTCGCCATATTCAGCGTTTCGAGTCTTGCCGAATACAAATTCAGCTGCATTTCATAACGCTTCTTCTCTGTGATATCAGTAAAGATTTCAATCTGCTTCTCCACTTTACCGTGCTCGTTCACGATAGGGGAATTCGCCACATCAATCCAAATTTCGTATCCGTCTTTGTGATACACCAGAAACTCTTTCGAGAATCCTTCTGCGCTGGCTGATGCTTCACGTACTTCGGAAATCGAAGATTTGTCGGTGCGATCTCCGGCCAACACGTCGCCAGGCAATTTGCCCTGAACTTCCGCCAGCTCATAACCGGTAATTCGTGTAAATCCTGCGTTCACCCATTCAATTTTTCCGGAAGGATCACAAATCAAAACGGCGTTCACAGTTTCACTTGCAACCAGTGAAAGTTTTTCAAGTTCCTCCTCGTATCGTTTTTTCTCCGTGATGTCTCTGGCAATTGCCTGAAACCCCTGAATCAATGTCGGTCTGTTCTCATCAAAGAGAATTCTCACTGTTTGTCCTAACCAAATCTTATTCCCGTCCTTATCGAGAATCGGAAAATCAAGATATGTGTTGACTGTCTTTTTCCGGAACTGACGCGCATAGAATGAACGAACTTCGTCAATCCAGTCCGGATGAATCAATTCAGTAAAATGTCTGCCGATAAGTTCTTCGCCACGGAAACCGATAATTTTTGTAACCACGTCATTGACAAATGTAAAATTGCCCCTGTAGTCAGCAGTGTAAATGATATCCGTTGCAGCCTCAACAATATGCTTGTATCGTTCCTCAATTTCTTTTCTGTCCGACACATCCAGACCAATTCCAACTTTCACTCCACCCGGCAACTCTGTATCAACCCACTGAATCCATTTGCGAATTCCGTTCTTCGACCGTATCATTGAAACATAAGGCGCCGTCGTTCCGGTAAAACTCTGCACCTGACTCCGCATTTTTACATTCTCATCTTCATTTTCACCTCTTATCTTCCACCAACCGTCGCCAAGAATTTCCTCAGCATTATAACCGAGAACGGATTTAATACTACGACTTCCGTAAATAATTTTCCCCGCCGCATCTGCTGCTATTACAATACTTCTGGAATTATTCAGAGTTGCATCCGCGAATATCAATCTGTTAAATACGTTCAGTCGCGAAACGACAGTTACGAAAGTAATGATCAAAGAAATTACAACACCCAACAACAGCAACCACACATTGTATTCTGGATTCTCGTTAGCGAGTAACATCAACAGACTTGTAGCAACCAACACAGCCGCAGCGTAAGCAACAACGGCTTTAATGTTATCCAGCAGCATTGCTGAAGCACTCATTACTATGAATGTTGTAACTACAAGAACAGGATCCAATGCGTTGATATATGTCAGGTAGAAAACGTGAATTACAAGTACAGCGAAACCGGCATAAGCCAATGTTGCACTATACTTCCGTACTTTCTCAGATAAATAGGTTGCAAATCCGAATAACATCAGAATGCCTCCAATGGAAAGTTGTTCAACAGGATTGATCTGCAATTCCGGACTGAACAAGCGACACAGTATGCCGCTTACGGGATATATTGCTCCTCCAAACAAAAGAACAAGTCGTGCTGTTGTAAGATGATGATCATAGAAAGATCTGTGGGTCCGAATGAATTCTGCACGGAAACTTCTGTAAGTAGTAAGCAAGATTATTGTTACCACTGACATCACGCCAAGTACAAGAAGGAAAAACCACCACGTTTGCCAGAACGGTGGTTCGATTGTAAAACGATACGAGGAAACAGCACTGACAAGATTATTACTGTTTCTCGCTTTTACATTGAATGAATAAGTTCCGGGAGGAAGATTACTGAAGCTTACGGAGCTGGCATCTGAAAGATCAATCCACTTATCGGATAATCCTTCGAGTTGATATTGAAATGTAATGTTTGATCCTTTCCCGAACTGAATTCCTGCCAAATTGAATGTCAGACTGTTTTTGTCGTAAGGCAACGACAAATTCACAGGCATACCATTCATCATGAGACTGTCGGAGTATTCACTCCAATTCGTTTCAGAATTGAACAGCATCAATCGTTTGATGTGAACAACCGGAGGCTGTGAAGTATTTGATTTCACAGTTGGTGAATACCGTATCAATCCGTCACTGCTTCCGAGCCAAACATTTCCGTCGCGACCAAGAAGTATTGCACCGGGATTGAAGTTGTCGGTTCCGATACCATCACTGTACCAGAAGTGTCGGACCATTGTTGTGTCATTCGGGAAAGTGACCATATCCAAACCTAACATGGTCATCACATACATCGTAGTTGCATCCGCGAACAAAACACCTTCCGTATATAAACTGCCAAGTCCGTCTTTTTTTGTCAGCACCTGATACTTGTGTTCTTTACGATGATATCTCCACACTCCGTTCTTTTGAGAAGAACAATAGATGTAATCAGCATCACCGGAAACATCATACATCGTAAACTGACTTGTTCCTCTCGCATCTTCAGTTGGCGGATAAACAGCGCTTCCGTCTTTCAACATCAACAAACCATGTGACGTTCCCAACCAGATCGTTCCTTCCTGATCTTCATAAACGGACCAGATAGGATTTCGCATGAGAATATTTCCGGCTTCCAGGCGTTCAAACTTATCGTTGTTCAAGCGGAATAATCCATTCGAAACAGTTCCCATCCAAACGGAACCGTCACGCGTATATAACATGCTGATGATCTCCCCGGGATTCAATGAATCAGGTGCGTGCAACTGCCGCACTTTATCATTCTCAATCACATTCACACTGCCGTCCATTGCGCCGCAATAAACAGTGGATCCATTGGTGCAAACTGCGCCCAATCGATTATATGACAACCCATCCTTCTCCTGCCAAACTTTCACTTCGGTACCATCGTATCGGGCAAGTCCGTTATTCGTTGCGCACCAAATGTTGTCTTCCGAATCCTGCGCAATACCATTGACACGGTTATCCGGCAATCCGTCTTTCTCAGTGATTGCGACAAACTGATTTCCTCCATAAAAGAAAAGTCCATTAGCAAATGAACCGAGCCAAGTGTTACCATCACGATCGCTGGTTATACACGTGATGATGTCTTCATCAAGTCCATTGTGCTCGTTGAACTTTCGGAACAATCCGTTGCTGTATTGAACGGCTCCTCCACCCCAAGTGCCGAGCCACAAATCACCGTTGGTTGCTTTATGTAAGCAGGTAAAAAATAACGTACCGAAATAAGTTGGCAATTGTAATTGTGACATCGTTCCGTCAGCCATGGAATAAACTCCTTCACCGGAAGTGGCAATCCACATATTGCCTTCTTCAAGAAGAGCAAGTCCTCTGATTCTGGAACTAACCAGCTTGCTTTGATCTGCATAAATCTCATTACGCAACAAACCTTTCTGATAGTCAAAACAGAATAATCCATTGCGATCTGTTCCTGCCCATAACTTGCGATTTTTATCAAGCAACAAAGCGGTTACAGCAAGATTATCCACAGGGGTTCCTGAAATCAGTTTCGTGAACTTACCTTGATCAAATCGGTAAATGCCTTTATCGGTAGCAAGTAATAATTCGTCCTTATCCCCGAAAATAAATGCGGCAACTTTATTGAAACCATCCTTGGGATATGGAATAACATTAAATCCGGCATAAGCATATCTGATCAGTCCGCTGTCTGTCGCAAATAAAATCCCTGTTTCCGTTTCTGTGATTGCAGTTACAACTGTGCCTTTGAACCCGTTCGAAGGATCGAAATATTCAAACTCATGACCGTCGTATCGGGCGAGTCCACCTTCTGTCCCGATCCACATGTAACCTTGTGTATCCTGAAACAGACTAGTAACACGACTTACAGGCAATCCTTCAGTAACTGAATATTGGCGGAAACTGTATTGCTGCGCCTGAGCTGTTTGAGCAACCCACAAGGCACAGACTACGACCAGAAAGAATTGAAGTCGTTTAAGCAGATTCATAGTATACCGCACAGCCAATAAAGATAATGATTCGAATCGTACTCCGGCAGAATGTCTGACGGGTCAAATCAATTATTGACCGACGGTAAGCGCCACGTAATCTTTAAGTGAAGCTGCAATGACTTTGTGTGCATCTTCCCTTCCGTATTCCGCCGCAATTACAACCGCAGACCGAGATTGACCCGGCGCGAGTTTGTAGGTGAGAAAATAGTGCCGAAGTCGGTTCAAAAGAGCAGCAGGAATATCATTGATAGTTCTGATATGTGAATAAGCTGCATCGCCTTCCAACACTGCAATAATCTTATCGTCGGCTTCTCCTTTATCGATCATGCGTAAACCGCCAACAGGAACAGCACGCAGTATGAAATCGCCATGCGCTACAGTTCGCTCACACAGCACTACAACATCAAGCGGATCCCCATCGCCGTTCTCTGTTCCGGCCAGCTCAGCTATCTCCGCTCCGCAATAGGTTTGTGGTATAAATCCGTAGAGCAATGGTGCAACATTCGAGTATTGCTGCGGACGATCAATTTTCAGATAACCGCTTGCTTTATCAATTTCATACTTGATGGTATCACCAGGCACAATTTCTATAAAACAATTAACCGTTTCCGGAACATTCTCTCCCGGGCTGATTCCATGCCAAGGATGCGCTTTAAACTTGGGAAATTTATTTTGCATCGTTACGGAAGATTCGTTTTACAACAAGAAATATTACGGCCAAGCCGCCAAGTCCGAAACCTAAGTAGAGCAATGCCTGCATTCCGCCGGGAACTATATTCTTATGCCCTAAATCTTTTTGATCAGCAGGATCCAGAAACGATTGCACGCCCAAGCTGTCAGTAAGAAATTTCTTTTCTTCTTCCCATTTCCCTCTTCCTCCAACCGTATAAATATCTGTTTCTCCTGACACAGACATCTTTCTGCTGTGCGAGCAGATATTAGTGAGCGGCATTCCGATCTTCACCCAAGTTCCGTAAATCATCCACGATTCGCCGGGAGCAAAACTCATTGCACAATCGGATTCTGCGTCAAACTGCAAATCAACTTCCTTATAAAGTCCGCCTTTGTAAACTTCATTCACGATAAAATGTGCTTTCGAATCAACACCATTTTCGGAAACCGCCAACACACGACCGTAAAAAATGACGTCATATTTCAGCGCCATCGATTTTGTAAGCGGAGGAAGTGTTTCACATTGACAAGCCCAAAGCGAATTAATGCCAAGCAGAAGAATTCCGAGTATCGAAATCAGTCGTTGCATCATTGAAACGAATAAGTATTCATAAACGCGTTCGCATCTGCAATATCAACATATAACTCGCGGTCATTTCCCATATGCGAAACTTTCGCACGGAAAGTTGAATGTAATTTCATCAACGCAGGAGAAGAAACTATTCCGTCGATTTTCATTCGGAAATCAAGTGCTTGTGCCGCATTCAACAATTCAATAGCCAATACTTGACGCACATTGCGCACTACACGTGAACATTTAGTTGCAGCATTCGCGCCCATACTCACATGATCTTCCTGTCCGTTGGAAGAAACAATCGAATCCACGGACGCAGGAGTACAAAGCTGTTTGTTCTGACTTACGATAGAAGCAGCAGTGTATTGCGGAATCATGAAACCGGAATTTACACCGGCATTATCCGAGAGCATAGGCGGAAGTCCACGTTTACCTGCAATGAGCAGATATGTTCTTCTCTCACTGATATTGGCGTACTCAGCTAAAGCAATTGCCAGGAAGTCTAACGCCAAGGCCAATGGTTGTCCGTGGAAGTTGCCACCGGATAAAATATCTCCCTGTTTCGGGAAGAGTGTGGGATTGTCTGTAACCGAATTCACTTCAACGAGCAATACGCGTTCCACGTAATCTATTGCATCGCGTGAGGCGCCGTGTACTTGCGGAATACAACGAAAGGAATACGGATCCTGCACGTCGAATTTTTTCGACTTCGGTTTATTTGCGATTGGAGAATTCTCCAAAAATGTATCTACACGCGCCGCTACAGTAATCTGTCCGGAGTGCGGACGGATATCATGCAAACGAGCATCAAACGGTTCACGAAGTCCATCGAATGCATCCAACGACAGTGCGCCGATCATATCTGCTGCATCTGCAAGATCTTTGGCCTGAAGCAAAGAATACATTCCGTATGCGCTCATGAATTGCGTTCCGTTGAGAATCGCCAAACCTTCCTTCGCTTTCAGTTGCACAGGCGTGAGATTCAGTTCCGCGAGAACATCAGCAGCAGGACGAATGGAACCGTAATAGTTCACTTCTCCTTTTCCGATAATCGGCAAAGCAAGATGCGCCAATGGAGCAAGATCTCCCGAAGCACCAAGCGAACCCTGATCGTAAACTACCGGAAGCACGTTGTTGTTCCATAGCGATACGAGCATCTCAACAGTCTTCAGTTGAACGCCCGAATGACCTTGAATCAATCCTTGAATCTTGAAGAGAATCATCAAACGCACGACTTCAACAGGAACACGATCGCCCGTACCGCAGGCATGCGACATCACGAGATTCACCTGAAGTTGTCCGAGTTCCTCATCGGAAACACGCGTATTTTTCAGATCACCGAAACCGGTGTTTACACCGTAAATCGGATTCTTCGCTGCAGCAATTACTTCATAAAGACGCGTATGAGAATCATTCACGCGACGTTTTGCTTCATCTGAAAGGGAAAGCTGCGGCAATTCGCGAAGTGCTTTGCGGATTGCAGCAATGGAAAGCGGTGTATTCGGACAGAGTTGCATCAGAATATTAATTATTAAGTGCACTGATCAATTCAGAAAGCGTAACACTTGACTGTTCCCCGCTTGCCATATTCTTCAGCGTAATTGTATTGTTTGCTCTTTCGTTCTCACCGATTATTGCCACGAAAGGAATTTTCTTGGCGTCGGCGTATTTGAATTGCTTGCCCATTTTCACTGCGTCGAGATAAATTTCCGCAGCAATTCCTGCTTCACGGACTTTCTTGAGTAGCGATAAAGAATGACGTTCATCTTCACCTCCGAAATTCGCAAACAGAACACGCGTTCCTTCTTTTGCAGTTACATCTTCAGGATATCCAACTTCGTTGAGTACATCGAAAATGCGATCGATGCCGAAGGAAATTCCAACGCCTGACATATTCGGTAAACCGAAAATGCCGGTGAGATTATCATACCTACCGCCTCCGCAAATCGAACTAGAAAAAGTTGAACGTGGTGTTTTAATACGATCCACTTCAACCTCGAAAATTGCACCTGTGTAATAATTTAGACCTCTAGCTAGAATTAAATTAAATACCAATTCTGAAGATTTTAACGGTTTACCTGAACCAGCAGCACTCCACAATAACTTGAACACTTGTTCAACTTCTTCGACGCCGTCCAAACCAATAGAGCATCCCGCGAACAATTCACGTAATCGTTTAAATGAATAGTTCTCATCCCCTTCTTTAGACTTTGCAACACACTCTAACGCCACGGAAACTATTTCTCTCAGTTTCATAATGGAGTATTCACTAAACCCATTATCAGCAAACTCTTGAAAAATTGCTTCACCAATCTTATCATATTTGTCCAGAGTCACAGCAACATCAACAATTCTATCAGGTGTACCAGCCAACTCGGCGATACCTGCGATAACTTTCCTGTTGCTGATTCGAATAGTTACAAATAAATCATTCTTCAATTTATCGAAGACTTCGTCAATCATCTGTACCAATTCCACTTCATTGATCAATGAATCACTTCCGATCACATCAGCATCGCACTGGAAGAATTCGCGGTAGCGACCTTTTTGCGGACGATCGGCACGCCACACCGGTTGAATCTGATAACGCTTGAAAGGGAAAGTGATTTCATTCTGATGCTGCACAACGTATCGTGCGAATGGAACGGTGAGATCGTAGCGGAGGGCTTTTTCAGTCAGCACATCACTGTTTGTATTCTGTTGCAGTGTACGTTCAAAAGCATCACGCATTTGCTGCTTCTTTTCGTCTTTCGCTTCGAAAGGACGCGAGTTGAGAATTTTGAAAAGCAACTGATCGCCTTCTTCCCCATACTTACCGGTCAGTGTTTCGATATTCTCCATAGCCGGAGTTTCAATCGGCTGATAACCGTATTTCTTGAAAACGGAACGAATGGTATCGAAGATGAAATTGCGGCGCATCATTTCATCCGGAGAGAAATCGCGCGTGCCTTTTGGAGTGGAAGGTTTCTGAGCCATAATTCGGCGACAAAGATAGGGATCAAGGGACAGTAATCAGTAATCAGTGAGCAGGAATCAGTGATAAGTGATCAGTTCACAAACTACTGTAAAATGAGCGCCTGTTTACCGTTAGCTGATTCACTGATTCGCTTTACAACTCCTTGGGAAGGCACAAACCATTCGGTGACGGTACTTTCGGTTTTGTTGCTGAATTTGCCTAGCGGACCGTAATCATCAATGGTTTCATTGATAGCCCGCGATTGGATTACGAAAGCGGAGAAAATTCCACCCGGAACGGTAACGGATTCTTTGCGTACCACTTTACGATTCAGCACGAGATACTTTCCTTCGGAAAGTGTGTTTTTACCCATCGTTCTGCGGCTGCCGCGAGCCGGTTGCAACGTATCTCCGATAGACATTTCCAGAGCGTAAGCCATCATTTCCGAAATGACTTCAACATTCACATCAACCGGTGGAGTTTCCGAAATGAGCATCTCATTCATGATATCGGAGTACCAGAAATTGCTGTCGCGTGCGAATTTGTATTTGTAGGTGAAAATATTCTTTCCGTGATCATCCTGAACTCTGCATAACGCCAATGAAGTTGTACGTCCTCCGGCTGAGTTAACCGCTGTAATTGTAATGGCATTTGTCCGTTTCACACCCGCTGCAATTTCATGCGAATAAGAAATGACATTGCCTTGTGTGAAGAAATCCGGTTTCGTTAAAGAAAAACCCAAAATCAGCAACGACGCGAGTACAAATCCTGAAATCGGCAGCAGCTTTTTCATTTGATGGATTTCAATTCAATACTGGTGAAAACGCCTTCAATTTCTCTTTCCGATTTTACGATACCGTAATCCGCGTTGAACCATTCGTAAAGTTTGCAACTGATTGTCTCCTTTTTGCTGGATCCATAAGCTGAAGCAACACTTTTGTTTGTCATATCCGCCTCTATTTTCCACGCAGTAATTCTGCCTATCGGTAGGTCAAGTGTATCCAATTTCGCAACTACACGATTCGTGAAGCTCATTGTGGATTTCGATTTTGATTCGCCCACGGAAATTGTAAACTTAGAAATACAACTGCGCAAAGTGTCACCAACCTTCATCTGAAAAGGATACTGCAAACTATCCATAAGTTCCAATTTCAACTTGGTATAACTATCCGCAACGCGATCATAAATATGATTTCGACCGGATGCGTAAAATGCGAAAGAATCGGAAGAGAACTCCTGTTTGTATCTGTAATCATTGTTATCCGAACTTCCTTCAAAACGCACTGTTCCTGCTGAATGTGAATACAAACCTGAAGACGAGACCGTTTCTATTTCGACAATAGTTGAATACTGGTTCACTTTATCTCCCGGACTTTTTACATAAGAAGAGTAAGTGATCACCTTATCCTTCTGCAAAAACGGCAGTGGTCGTTGAGAAGTAAATCCCACGACCACCAATCCAGTGACAATTGTCTTAACGAATAAACCCGTCATTACTGCGGCTTGTTGAACTTTGTCAGTTCTGAATAGCTTTCAAGCTTTCCGTTCTTTGAGCTTTCAGTACGTACCGTTCCCACTTTAAAGCTGAACCATTCTGTAGTTGAGCGTGGTTTAATCGGCAATGTCATTGCCCCGACTTTTGAAACGAACTCAGAAGTATAGGTGATTTTGTAGCACTCCCATGTTCCCGCCGGAGTTGTTTTGCTCTCAACAGCTTCCACTGTACGATCTTTAATATTCACAATAGTTGTGCTGATCTCGTTTCCTGATTTTTTGTCGATTACACGCATAGTAACAGTTCCGTCAGCGAGTTTGTCGCCCGCCTTCATGTCGTTCGGGTAATCGAGCGTGTTCCCTTCGATTTTCAGATCCATATCCTTGTATGCATCTTTCATCTGCGGGGAAATGAAACTCTCCATATCCATTGCGTATTTGCCGCCGGTACAGGTAATTTTATATTTGCCCGTTCCCATGTCTTTACCTTTCCCGTCTTTCATCACAACGTCAATAGTTGCTGCAGTCGTTTCAGGCGTTTTCGTTACTTCCACAACACTTCCGTCAACTGTTGATTCCAGTTTTCCTTTTTCGTTGTAGTTTGACATGGTGTACGTAACACCTTTGTTGAACTGTTCAAAGTTTCCGCAATCTGCGAGCATCGTGAAAGCAGAACCTGTTGCAAGAGCAACTACAGATGTTGCGAGGATGATGTACTTTTTCATTAGAGGTTTGTTTTTACAGATTATACAGTAAGCTTTTTATAACGGAAACGCTTCGGTTCAGTTTCACCCAAACGTTTCTTCTTGTTTTCTTCATACTCCGTATATGTTCCTTCGAAGAAGTAAACGGAAGAGTTTCCTTCGAAAGCAAGAATGTGCGTACAAACACGATCAAGGAACCAACGGTCGTGAGAAATAATAACAGCACAACCTGCGAAGTTCTCCAGCGCTTCTTCCAATGCACGCATGGTGTTCACGTCGATATCGTTCGTAGGTTCGTCAAGCAGCAACACGTTCGCTCCTGAACGCAAAGTCAATGCCAAATGCAAACGATTTCGCTCACCACCGGAAAGAACTTTCACTTTCTTGCCTTGATCCTGTCCTGCGAAATTGAACTTCGAAACGTAGGCGCGTGAATTCAACTTCACTCCTTCGAGTTCTACATATTCTGTTCCGCCGGTGATCGCCTCGAACACCGTATGTTCAGGATTAATTTCAACGTGTGATTGATCGACATAAGCCACTTTCACGGTTGGACCAACTTTGAATTCACCACCATCAGGCTTCTGTTCGCCCATAATCATGCGGAACAAAGTTGTTTTACCGGCACCGTTCGGTCCGATGATACCAACGATTCCTGCAGGTGGCAATTTGAAATTCATATCCTCGTAAAGCACCTTGTCGCCAAACGCTTTCGACACACCGATGGCTTCAATTACTTCGTTACCCAAGCGCGGACCGTTAGGAATGAAGAGTTCGAGTTTTTCTTCTTTCACTTTCACATCCTCACTCAACATTTTCTCGTAGTTCGCTATACGGGCTTTGGATTTCGACTGACGACCTTTCGGGCCTTTACGAACCCATTCTAACTCGCGCTCGAGCGTTTTGCGACGCTTGCTTTCTGTTTTCTCTTCCTGCTCCAAACGCTTCGATTTCTGATCGAGCCACTCAGAGTAATTTCCTTTCCATGGAATTCCTTCACCGCGATCCAATTCAAGAATCCAGCCTGCTACGTTATCAAGGAAATATCTATCGTGTGTTACGGAAATAATTGTTCCCGGATATGAGGCAAGGTGATTCTCTAACCACTGAACCGATTCAGCATCCAAGTGGTTGGTAGGTTCGTCAAGAAGGAGAATATCCGGCTGCTTCAGCAACAAACGGCACAATGCCACACGACGACGTTCGCCACCTGAACAAACAGAAATCGGTGTATCACCTTCAGGACATTGCAATGCGTCCATAGATCGCTCGAGTTTGCTTTCGATATTCCATGCGTCGAGCTGATCGATCTTCTCTTGAAGGTATGCCTGACGGGAAATAAGTTTGTCCATGTCCGCATCCGGATCAGCGAACTTCTCATTCACTTCTTCGAATTCTTTCAGAACATCTGTAATCTCCTGAACACCTTCTTTCACGATGTCCATTACCGTTTTCGTTTCATCGAACTTCGGTTCCTGCTCCAGCATCCCGATGGTGTAGCCCGGGGAAAAATGGATATCACCGATATAGTCTTTATCAATTCCTGCAATGATGCGGAGCAAAGAAGATTTACCGGAACCGTTCAGACCGATCACACCGATTTTTGCACCGTAATAAAACGAGAGATAAATATCTTTCAATACCTGTTTCTGCGGTGGGTGAATTTTGGAAACATTCACCATCGAGAAAATAATTTGTCTTCCTTCTGACATTTGTAAACGTATTAAATCTGAGAAACTCCGGGAGGAGCTTAAGGTTTGTTTTCAGGTGCAAATATCGTGTTTTTTCCGCTCGGCTTCACCTGAATCAACAGTTATTAGGCTCCGTAAACGTGAACAATTATTCAAATCACATGTATCTTTGCGTAACCTGATTGATGTTTGTTTTAACAGGTAAATCTGCTTAACACATGAATAGCCAACGAATTCTGTTCTGCATGAAATGCATTCCCATTGGAATCATTCTTCTGCTCTCATCATGTGGTAATGAAAATGCGCAAACGACGATTGATTCGATAAGCAAATCGGGCGCGGCTGACTCTGTTGTTAAAACCGACACCTTGATTCCAATGTCAGATTCAACTTTACCTTTTGAACAGGATACTCAGAAAATAATTGAGACGCTGGATCTACTTGATTCAATCCGTCAGGCGAAATACAACTAACGCGGAAACATCAACGGGTGTTTTTCATTGTACTTTCTCAGATATATAAACATCTGATCACGTTTCTGCTTTTTCTTCAACGCAGCATATTCGGCATACAACAGAGGATCACGCTGTAAAACATATTCCATTGAAGAAACCTGAAAAACATAAAACTGTCCGGAATCCACGTCCAGAATATATTGCTGAAGAGTTTCCACCGGTACTCCGTATTGCTGATTAGGATACGTTCCCGGTCCGGTATAACGATAATCAGTCACGTAGGAAGTAAAGTGACAAATACTTCCGATGACAACTATTCTGTTGAATTGAGCATTCAGCAATGTGTAAACAGTTTTATTCTCGCTGTATCCCCAAACTGTACTGACTTTGGTTGTCTGAATAACACCGTTCGTATCGCGCCATTGGAAAGTTGTCTTGCTCAATGTCTGTTTCAGAATATCAGGACGCGTTGTATCACCATCAAGAACAATTCTTGATTTCGGAATCGGCTTATTGCTTCTGAATTGAGAAAAATTCAGATAAACTCCTTCACTAAATGCGAATCCTTGCGAGTAAGCAACGGAATCTGTCTGAGCAACGGCAGCAACCGTTAACAGAAAGCAAAACAGTATTGCACAGCGGCGTATCATTATCTGTAAAGATCGTGGTTAATCCCGACAAATTCACGAACTTTAGATACCCTATAAATCCGCTATGCGCAAATTTCTACTTGCTTCGTTTATCATATTCGCAACTTGTACATCGGCACAGGAAAAGACCAATGTACCCCTGTCGCTGACATTGCTTACAGGAGGTTACGCACCTTCTGAGATGATTGGAGTTTTAGCTGAAGGTCAACCTTCACTGATAATTCTGGCAGCGAAAAAACACGGAGGGTTCGTGATGCATTCGGAAGGTACCATTTCCTCAGTGCAGATTCCGGCCGGAAAACTCAATGAATTCGCAGCGGAAAACGGAGTTGTTCGTTTAGGCAATGCGCCGATTCACATGCAAGTGATGAACGACACCATGAAAAAACAAACGCGCGTTAATGATGTCCGCAACGGACTTTCGCCTTTGCCGCAAGGTTATAACGGCGCGGGTGTGGTAATGGGAATCATTGATTCAGGGATTGATTACAGACATCCGGACTTTAAAGATTCATTGGGGAATACACGCATTTATCGCATCTGGGATCAGCGCGATCAGAATGGACAATCTCCCGCAATGTTTAATTACGGAACAGAATGGGACAGTGCGTCTATCAACGATTCAACATGCACACATAACGATCTTGCATATTACGGTCACGGCACTCATGTTAGCGGAATTGCCGGTGGCAACGGAAGAAGTGTAACTCAAATGGATATGAGCGGCGTTGCTCCGAATGTAACTTTTGTAGTTGTTGCGCTAGACTTCAACGGACAATTCAGTTCAGTAGCGGTTGCAGATGCAGCCGCGTACATTTATTCTATTGCAGATTCATTGGGAATGCCGTGTGTTATCAATGCAAGTGTGGGTGATTACTACGGTTCGCACGACGGGCAGGATCTGCAGGCAATGATGATTGACACATTGCTTGAAACGCCGGGTCGATTGATGGTTGGCGCTTCGGGTAATGCCGGTGGTTTGCCAATACATTTGAGTTACAATCTGAGCAGCGACACGAATTTCACCTGGTTCAATGTTAACAGCGGATCCATTTACATTCAGATGTGGGCTGAGCAAAGTCAATTTGCCAATGCCGATTTCGCAATCGGAGCAACTCGCATGAATGATTACACCGATCTCGATCGTACAACATTCACTGACATTGCAGGCAATATTTCCGGAATCAGTTACGATACTTTGTACAACGCGAACGGCCAGCGGCTCGCAACAATCATGCGCGTTGCAACAACACAAGGAAGCACTTACAGCATGGAGTATTTTGTAACACCGGATTCGTTGGCGGGTTACAATTATGGGTTGTATTGTACCGGTGCAGGATTGTTTCATCTCTGGAGCTTCGATGTTGTTTCAAGCGGAATTCCGAATCAGAATGTTTATCCTGCAATACAGTATTACAAAATGCCGGATGCAACGCATACTGTTGTCAGCAGCTTTCAATGTTCTGAACGCGTGGTTTGCGTAGGCAACTATGTGAATCGCGATGTATGGCCGAATTACAACAACGTTTGGATTCACGACACAACTGTAACAGCAGGAGAACTGATGTATAATTCCAGCATCGGACCGACGCGTGATGGCAGAATCAAACCCGAAATTACGGCGCCGGGTGCGAATAATTTTTCCTGCATTGAAACGAATAACCGTCCCGGAATAATAAGCGGAGCTCCTGATGCAGTGACTCCCGGAGGCTGGCACGTACAAGGCGGTGGAACTTCAGCAGCTTCACCCGTTGTTGCCGGATGCGGAGCATTATGGTTGGAACGCTTGCCGAATACAACGTGGAATGAATTCAGAGACGCAGTAATCTTTTGTGCCAAGCAGGATACATTTACAGGGTCAACTTTGCCCGATATCGAATGGGGATACGGTAAAATCGATGCGTTCAGCATGATGACCGTGTGCGCAACGAGTTTGAACACCAATGAAAATTCTTCTCCTTCAACAATGAATGTATTTCCAGTTCCTTCGAACGGACAAACTGCGATTCAAATCACGGGTTTATCACCTTTCCGAAATGTTTCGGTGATAAATTCATTGGGACAAATAGTGTTCAGTGCTACCGCAGACAACAACGGCAATGTAACCGTACCACCGTCCTCTTTGAGTGCAGGATTTTATTCAGTAGTTGCGTCATCTGAAGATGGTATCCAGTCATCGCAACTCATTATTGACTAGATTCCATGCTGCGAAGTAATCGTTAACTTTGCGCACTATGTTGAAGTATTTACCGCTTATTGGTTGGTCCGGATTGATTTTCGGAATTATCACGGCGATTTTCGCATTCATGCCCGGAACATTGGTATTTGTATCCATGCTGTCAATGCTTCCCGGATTTCTGTTGAGCAGTTTGTACGTAATGTTCACAACACGAAATAATATTGAAACACCGAAATTCAATCCGGGTTATGTAGGAATGTTGCTCAGTTCCATTCCTTTAATTCTCATCATTTATTTTTATCTGACCAAGTGAGCGAAGCACAGAAAAATAAAGGCGGAGTCGGTGATTTTTTCTCGCTGGTAACATTTTCGCATACGATTTTCGCGTTGCCATTTGCGATCATCGGTTTCTTTCTTGCTGTTGAAAGAACGGAACACGAATTCTCATGGTACAAATTCGGCTTGATGATTCTGTGCATGGTTTTCGCGCGCAGTGCTGCGATGGGATTTAATCGCTATGTTGATCGTGATATTGATGCTAAGAATGAACGTACAGTAAATCGTGAAATTCCGGCAGGCATCATCAGCGGTAAAGCAGCTTTGATTTTTGTGATTCTCAACTGTGTGTTATTCATTGCATGCACATGGTTCATCAACTCCATTTGTTTTTATCTATCTCCGGTTGCTCTCGCAGTTGTATTGGGTTACAGTTATACCAAACGATTCACCGCGTTGTGTCATGTAATACTCGGAATCGGACTTGCCCTTGCGCCTATCGGTGCGTGGCTGGCTGTAACGGGTGAATTCAACTGGTTGCCGTTAGGATTTTCATTTGCAGTTTTATTTTGGGTGAGTGGATTCGACATGATCTACGCCTTACAGGATCAGGAGTTCGACAAGAAAAACAAACTGCATTCCATTCCTGCAGCTATCGGAAAGAAAAACGCATTGGCACTATCGCGTGCTTTCCACATTGTCTCAGCGAGTCTGATATGGACAACAGGGATCATGGGTGGATTCGGAATGTATTACTTATTCGGAGCGATTCTGTTTTCAATTCTGCTATGGTATCAGCATTCACTCGTGAAACCTGATGACCTCTCAAAAGTTAATCGCGCCTTCTTCACCACCAATGGAATCGCGAGCGTAGCCTTCGCAATTTTGGTGATCTGCGATCTGTATCTGGTATTGTAGCCTGAATCAGCCCTAAAATTTTCACTGAATTCTTTCGACTTTACTTCCAAAATCCTCGAATTGAAGAGTATTTCGCATGATTTCCAATGTTTGAATTCACTCATGTAAGACACGAATTGACTTCGACGAAAGTTGACTTCTATTAGCTTAAAGTTTATTTTTGGCTCACCAAAACCCGCACAGCATGAGCCCTGCACTGAAGTTTCGCTTCCCCGCGAAACAGAAGACTATTGCATTAGCCGCAACGGAATATTATTCCCTGCGCAGAAGCAGTTTCGTGCTTTCACTTTTTCTCACATCAATTAATTCAAACATCATGCGATTCAAGATTTACAATCTTATGATTGCCGCATTGGTATTGTTCACGTCACAATGCTTTGCACAGAGTCCTACATTTCGCTACACGTACGACGTTGGACTTTTCGACATTTCAGGCGGTATGGTACAAACTCCTACCGGCGGATTCACTGTTGCGGGTCTCAACAACTCTGTTGGTCCATACTACGGCAACGTTTACAACATGGATGCGCAGGGAAATGTTCAGTGGGCGAAAGCGTATAACGCAGGTTTCGCGAGCGCATTCATGGACATTAAAAACGTAAGCACCGGCGGATACATTGTAACCGGTCAATCGACCAGTGGTGGCGGCGGTGCAGTGTTGGCCCGACTTGATGCAACCGGAAATGTATTGTGGTCGTACAGATATCAATGTCCGAACATAGGATCAGGTAACGCGTCGAGCGAATATGGTAATGCCGTAATTGAAGCTTCCGACGGAGGATTTGTAGTTGCAGGCGGCGTTGATTATTTCTGGGACGGTGTGAGCGGAACAACCGTTGATACAACGAGCGCACTTGGATTCAAAGTTGATGCCAGCGGAAATCTGCTTTGGGCGCGCGTATGGACAATAAGCGTTCCGAATCCTGATGAACATTACTTCAACGATGTAACAGAATCGAACGGTAATTATTATTTCGTCGGTCAATCTTCTGAAGGAACCGGAACACTTAGCAGCAACGGTGATTATCCGAGCAATGGATTGATCGTAAAAACCACAACCGCAGGTGTATTTCAATATATCCGAAGATTCGGCGGCACAAACTCTCAAGGATTTAATGCAGCAATCACTCTTACCAATGGTAATATTCTTATCGGAGGATTTGACGCGGATGATGGAATATTAATGGCTCTGGATTATACAGCTTCAACACCGACACCGGTCTATAACAGACGATTGGATGGAAGTTTGTTTACATCAATTTATATTATTCAGGATATCATGCAAACATCAGATGGGAACTACTCTGTCATCGGGACGCGCCTGCAATTTGCAAGTATCGCTTTACAAACAATGATCGTAAAACTGAACAGTTCAACAGGGGCGTTGATGTTCGCCAGAAGTTATGCGCCAATCGGATTGTCAGGCATATTACCTGAAGGCGGTTTGTGTTCGGATCAGGGATATTACATTTCAGTAACCGATCAGCAAATGACCGGCTTCCATTACAATGTCATTCGAACTGATGCAACCGGGCAAACTGCGGCAACACCAAGCGGATGTCCGGGTTCATCGTTTACTCCTGCTCTTGCGTCTGTGTCAATGACGTGGACAACACCAACGTATAACCAATACACGACGCTGACAGGTTCATCAATTACGTTGACCGTGATTAACCAAACCGTGACACCGACGCAACACTGCCTGAATGTTCCATCTGTGCTAAGCGCAACATCAGCAAGTACCAACGTAACGTGTTTCGGTTCTTGCAACGGTACAGCAACAGCAACACCTAGCGGTGGAACCGGTCCATACACTTATGCGTGGGCACCTTCAGGCGGAACAGCTGCAACCGCAACCGGACTTTGTCCCGGGACATACACTTGCACTGTAACTGATGCAGCGTCTGCAACGGCTCAAGTAACAGTAACTATTACGCAACCAGCAGCTGCGTTAACCGGCACCATCACTGCATCAAGCAGTGTAACATGCAACGCACTGTGCAACGGATCAGCAACAGTTGCAGCTAGCGGCGGTACTTCAGGATACACCTACTCCTGGGCTCCTTCAGGCGGAACAGCTGCATCTGCAAGCGGTTTATGTCAAGGAGTGTACACAGTAACTATTACTGATGCGAACAGTTGCACAACAACACGTACTGTTAGCATTACTCAACCGAATGCTGTTACAGGAACAGCAACTTCTACACCGTCCAGCTGTTCAGGAAATACAGGAAGTGCAACCGTTACACCAAGCGGAGGAACAGGAGCATATACTTACAGCTGGTCTCCGTCCGGTGGAACAGCAGCTACTGCAACAAATCTCGCACCAGGACCATATGTAGTTACGATTACCGATGCGAACGGATGTACAGGAACAGCTAACGTTACCGTTTCAACCAACACAGGTCCAACTGCATCATTGCAATCGTCCGGGAACGTTTCATGTTTCGGCGGTAGCAATGGTACTGCTACAGTAAGCG
>JBJOKQ010000027.1:0-23916 GCA_046046005.1 Bacteroidota bacterium
CTCACTTCCGCTGCTCAAATCCCAAAGGAGTGAGTTGTCGTGCTTAATGATTTGCACCTGAAGTGTATCAGTTACACCTGTTGCAGAAGTACGTGTATAAGCGTAAGCAATAGCAACAGAGTCAAGTTTGTACTGCGATCCAGTGTATGGATTCACCGGGAAGTTAGCAGCATCAAGCATTGTAGCCGCTTTGTGGTAAGGAACATAAACAGGAACGTTGTTCGCATCAAGACCCCAGATAAGGTTAGAGTCAGGCATGATTGGCATGAAAGCGTAAGAAGCAAGACCTTCTGAAGGACCGCCAACACCGTTCAACTCATCAGAGTAATTGTACCAGTATGTAGTACGATCACCTGTGTTTTTTGAAATTGCTTTTGGGTGCAGATTCGGATTGTTTACCGGCTGTGCAGGAGCTGTTACACCTGTCTGACGCTGTGCGTTTGCAGCAAGGGTCATTGCGCAGAGAGCAGCAATTGTGTAAAATTTTTTCATTTCTGAAAGATTAGTTTAATGTTACTTTTTCTAATTGAGCCTCAAATGTAAGCAAAATCCGCTGAGTTATCAGCGGATTTTGACCGAAAAAAGGGACTTGAAATGTTAAAACTATTGCTTTAAGCAGTTGCCGGCTCCATGTACGCCTCAATTGGTAAACAGCTGCAAACCAGGTTTCTATCCCCGTAAGCATTATCAACACGACCAACTGTTGGCCAGAATTTTGCATCCTGTACCCACTTCAACGGGTAAGCGGCTTTTTCACGTGAATATGAATGCGACCACTTATCTGACATTACAGAGTAAGCCGTATGTGGCGAATTCTTGAGGACGTTGTCCGCAACATCTGCTTTTCCTTCTGCAATCTCTGCAATCTCTTTACGGATGCTGATCATTGTATCGCAGAAACGATCGAGTTCTCCTTTTGGTTCTGATTCCGTCGGCTCAATCATCAACGTATCATGAACGGGGAATGCAACTGTCGGTGCATGGAATCCATAATCCATCAGTCGCTTCGCAATGTCCGCCACTTCAACTTTTGCAGTACGCTTGAATTCTTCACACTGTAGAATCATTTCGTGTGCTACACGACCATTGTGATTGGTGTAAAGCGTATCAAAATGACCTTTCAGTTTTTCTTTCATGTAGTTCGCATTCACAATCGCCATTTTAGTTGATTGCGTCAAACCATCACCGCCAAGCATCTTGATGTACCCGTAAGAAATCAAAAGAATCAATGCACTTCCGAATGGAGCGGCAGACACCGCAGCAATTCCTTTCTCACCGCCCGTTTTAACTACGGGATGTGAAGGAAGGAACGGAACAAGATGTTTCGCCACACCGATTGGCCCCATTCCCGGACCGCCGCCACCGTGCGGAATTGCAAAAGTTTTGTGCAGATTCAAGTGACAAACGTCTGCACCGATATTGCCCGGACTTGTCAGACCCACCTGCGCGTTCATGTTTGCACCATCCATATAAACTTGTCCGCCATGCGAGTGGATGATGGATGTGATTTCCATAATCGCTTCTTCAAACACACCATGTGTTGACGGGTATGTAACCATCAAACAGCTCAAACGATCTTTGTGTTGCTCCGCTTTTGCTTTGAGATCAGCAACATCAATATTTCCTTTCTCATCGCACTTTACAACAACGATTTCCATGCCCGCCATTGCCGCGGAAGCCGGATTAGTGCCATGTGCAGAAGATGGAATCAACGCAACGGTTCTGTGACCTTCTCCGCGACTGATATGATAAGCGCGGATCACCATCAAACCTGCGTATTCTCCTTGCGCACCGGAATTAGGTTGGAAAGACATTGCAGCGAATCCTGTGATGTCGCTCAAGTCTTTGTCAAGCTGATTGATCAATTCATGATAACCCGCTGCCTGATCTGCAGGAACAAACGGGTGAATGCTTGCGAACTCCGGCCATGTAATCGGCATCAATTCAGAAGCAGAATTCAATTTCATTGTACATGATCCTAAAGAAATCATGGAATGTACCAATGAAAGATCTTTATTTTCCAACTTCTTGATGTATCGCATCATCTCTGTTTCAGAATGATGTGAATTGAAAATCGGGTGCGTGAGATAAGCAGATTTTCTGCTCAATGCAGAAGGAATGCCTTTCTCAGAAGCAGCTGCTTTCACACCGAATGCTGATAAAACATCATTTACATCAGCATCACTTACTGTCTGATCAACTGTTACTGAAATGGAATCGCTTCCGAAACGGAAATTGATTCCTGCTTTTTCCGCAGCTGCTTTCACTGTTGCAATTTTAGCTGCATCAGCTTTCACTGTTACTGTATCGAACCAAGAAGAGTTCACAAGTGTATAACCTCCTTTTTTCAGACCGTCAGCAATTTTACCTGCGCTTGCGTTTACATCTTCTGCAATGGTTTTTACACCTGCAGGACCGTGATAAACTGCGTACATGCTTGCCATAATTGCAAGAAGCGCCTGAGCGGTACAGATGTTCGAAGTAGCACGATCGCGCTTGATATGTTGCTCACGTGTTTGCAATGCCATACGCAAAGCATGATTACCATTGCTGTCAACAGAAACACCGATGATACGACCCGGCATCAATCGTTTGTAATCTTCTTTCGCAGCGAAAAATGCTGCGTGAGGTCCTCCGTAACCCATCGGAACACCGAAGCGCTGACTGTTTCCGAAAACAACATCTGCGCCCCATTCTCCCGGAGGAGTGAGCAACGCCAATGAAAGTAAATCAGCTGCAACAGCAACGCCGGCACCAACCGCATGCGCAGCATCAGTAAACGCTTTGAAGTCATTTACTTCTCCGTTGATATCAGGATATTGTACCAATGCCCCGAAGAATGATTCATCAAAACGGAACGCGTAATGATCGCCGATTACCAATTCAATGTGTAACGGAGCTGAACGCGTTTTCAGCAGGTCAATCGTTTGCGGATACGCTTTATCGGAAACGAAAAATTTATTTGCATTGCGTTTTACTGCTTCACGATCGCGGTTCGAGAACAAAAGCGTCATCGCCTCTGCAGCAGCGGTTGCTTCATCAAGCAAAGATGCATTTGCAAGCGGCATTGCTGTCAAATCCATGACCATTGTCTGGTAATTCAGCAAAGCTTCAAGACGGCCTTGAGCAATTTCCGCTTGATATGGCGTATATGCTGTATACCAGCCCGGATTTTCGAGAATGTTTCGCTGAATTACGGGCGGTGTGATTGTGCCGTTGTAACCTAAACCGATGTACGAACGGAAAACTTTATTCTTTGCGCCCAAAGCTTTGAGATGGCGATGGTAATCGTATTCTGTAAGACCCGCTGCAACATTCAAAGGTTTCTTTAAACGAATGGATGCCGGAATAGTTTGATCAATCAGTTCATCAACGGATGACACGCCGATGAATTTCAGCATGTCTTTGGTGTCGGCTTCGGATGGCCCGATGTGACGACGGGTGAAAACGTCTCTAGACATATTGTGTGTGTTGTTGTTGTAGATTTTGTGTAAACGCAAATATACATAGTTTTAAGCCTGTGTTTTGGCGACATCACTCAACAACTGTATATTTGATGTAATCAGAACCTGAGATGATGAGAATCATATTTGCTGTGCTTTTTGCGTGTGTAGTTTCCGGAGGGCTTTTTGCTCAGACTCCTGAACCGATGGATACTGTTTATCTGATGAGCGGGAAAACGGTTACCGGAATGGTGAAAGATACTTCAAACGAAAAGCTGAAGATTCTGATTCCCAAGAAAGGAAAATTGAAACCTGATTTCATTGATCAGGATCTGATATTCTCTGTGAAATACAGAACAGGTCAGGAAAAAGTGTTTTATGTTCAGGATACACTTTTCGGAAATTATTACACGCCGAATGAAATACGTTATTATTTGCACGGCGAAAGAGACGCACGAAAAAATTATCACTGCAGATTGTGGATTGCAGGCGGATTTGTTTTGGGATACGGAGCAGGTTTGTTTCATAGTCCGATTCTGTTAGCTGTACCGTTCGGATACAGTTCCGCTTCAGCCGGATTCAGAGTGAAAATCCGCCCTGGTTCAATTTCAAATCCCGATTATCTCAGGTACGACACATATCTGATGGGTTACGAAAAGGTAGCGCGACAAAAACGTTTCATGCGCACGCTTGTTTCCGGAGCGATTGGATTTGCATGCGGATTCGCAACAACTTCCATTATGTACGCTGCGCAGAATAACTGATGCGCAGATCAGCATTACAACGGGTTCTTGATTTTTATGTGTTCAGCAATCTGCACATTGCCCTATGCGCCGTGGCTGCATGTATTGCGTCGTACATGGTTTTAGGAATCAGATTTAACACAGATGTTCTCATGGTGGCAGGCAGCGGCACGCTTTCGCTGTATTGCTGGCAACGCTGGTTAGGCGTGAAGCAAAAAGAAAATCCTGATTATCCTGCAGAACGGCATCAATGGAATTACAGAAATAATTCGCTGTTGTTGGTCTTAACTATTTTGGGTGCTGTTGTCGCTGCCGCATGTTTGTATGCTCTTCCGGCAGTTACATGGAAAATTGTTGGTGTTGCGGGAGCAGTAGCGATTGTTTACTCGGCGCCGATGATTCCGTTCAATGGAAAGTTGATTCGCTTGCGTGACGTAACCGGCGTTAAGGTTTTTGTGATTGCTCTCACATGGACTTTGGTGTGCGTATGGATTCCTTTCTCACTTGTTCTTAAATCTGATTCATCTTCCATGGCGTGGGAATTAAACAGTCAGGCATTCGTTTGGAAGTGGTCGCTCATTTTCTTTCTGGCTGCGGTGGCATTGACACTGCCGTTCGATGTTCGCGATATGGATTTTGATAAAGGCGTCTTGCGGTCATTACCAATGATTTTCGGAGCGCGGAGAATGACTGCTGCGGCAGCGTTAATAGTCCTGATATCAGGAATTCTATTCTGGTATTTCGAATCGCGGATTTCAGGTACAGCGTGGCCTTCCGGAATTTGGCGTGGATATTTTCTCTGGAGTACAATTGCTTTTGCAGTTGTATTGAAAAGCAACAACAGAAGCGAACATTACTACTCGTTTCTTATCGACGGCTTACTTTTATTATTGCCTTTAGCTTTGCTTATATCTTAGGAAGCAAAAACACGATCCAAACCTGCACAGAAAATTTCAGCAGCACGTTTCAGTTCATCTTCTGTGTGGACTGAAGAAATGAATCCAACTTCATAGCCGGAAGGTCCGAGGTAAATGCCGTTCTCCAGCAGGAAATGATAAAGCACACGGAATTTTTCCATGCTTTTCGGATCAATAGCTTCTGCTGTGCGAATGGCTTCCTCATTCGAGAATGCAATCCAGAAGATGGAGCCTGTCTCAAAGATTCTTAACGTGTAATTTTTCTGCGCTCCGTAGTTTCTGATTGTTGCAGTGAACGCTTTTGTTTTTGCTTCGAGATTGCTGTAGTAATCTTTCTGCAAGCAAATACTCAACTGCGCAATTCCTGCTGCCATTGCAACCGGATTACCTGACAATGTCCCCGCTTGATAAACGCCTCCTTCAGGTGAAATGTTCGACATCAATTGTGCTGATGCTCCGTATGCACCTACAGGCAGTCCGCCACCGATGATTTTTCCGTAAGTAACAATGTCCGGGCGAATATCATAAAGGCCTGCCGCTCCTGTAAATCCAACACGGAAACCGGAAATTACTTCGTCAAAAAGCAAATATGCACCATTGCGGCTGCAGATCTCGCGAAGGAAGGTGAGAAACTCTTTGCGTTGCAAAAGCAATCCGTTATTCGCAGGAATGGGTTCTATAATAACGCATGCAATTTCATTCGGGAATTCCTTGAATGCTGCTTCTGCGGCCGCTTCGTTGTCCAACGGAACAACAACAGTTTCTTTCACGAATTCTTCCGGTACACCTGCTGAAGAAGTATTTCCGAACGTTACCAATCCGGAACCTGCTTTCACAAGTAACGAATCAGAATGTCCGTGGTAACATCCTTCGAACTTCAGAATTTTCTTTCTGCCGGATGCGCCGCGTGCGAGACGAATTGCACTCATCACTGCTTCTGTTCCCGAACTTACAAAACGCATTTTCTCGATGTACGGATTGTTTGAAAGAATCAATTCTGCCAAATGATTTTCCAATTCAGTTGGTGCACCGAATGATGTTCCGTTGGCCGCTGTAGTACTGATTGCGCTTACCACATCAGGATGTGCATGACCGTTGATGAGCGGACCCCATGATGCGCAGAAATCAAGAAATTCGTTTCCGTCAGCATCCCAGATTTTAGAGCCTTTTCCTTTCGCAATAAAACGTGGTGTGCCGCCAACGGAACGGAATGCACGTACGGGAGAATTCACTCCGCCCGGGAAATAGTTTTTTGCTTTGGAATAAAGTTCTTCGGAACGCTTCGTATTCATAAAATGATATTTCATGCAAAGATACATATCAGTTGGCTGCATACTGTCAACTGATATGGGATATGTATCTTTGTCGCATGTCATACCACAACACAATTGAGTTTGCCCGTTCAATGGACGTTGAAGATCCATTGCGCGAATACAGATCAAAGTTTCACATGCCTCAGTTCAACGGAGAAGACGTTTTGTACTTCACCGGAAACTCGCTTGGACTGCAACCGAAAAGTACAAAGGCTGCAATTGAACAGGAGCTTGATGACTGGGCGCGATTGGGTGTGGAAGGACATTTTCATGCAAAGAATCCGTGGATGCCGTATCATGAATTCCTCACTGAAAAAACCGCAAAACTTGTAGGTGCAAGACCGATTGAAGTGGTGTGCATGAATCAGTTGACTGTAAATGTGCATTTGCTGATGGTTTCATTTTATCGTCCACGCGGATTGCGTTACAAAATCATTTGCGAGCAAAAGGCTTTTCCTTCGGATCAATATGCTTTAGAAACGCAGGTGAAATTTCACGGCTACGATCCTGAAGAAGCAATTGTTGAAGTTGGCCCGCGTGCCGGTGAGCATACAATTCGTCATGAAGATATTCTCGCTGCAATTGAGAAACACAAAGACGAATTGGCACTGGTATTTATTGGTGGCGTGAATTATTACACCGGTCAGGTTTTTGATTTGGCAGGAATTACAGCTGCGGCTCACAAAGCAGGAGCTTACGCAGGATTTGATTTAGCGCATGCCGCCGGAAATGTGATTCTTCAGCTTCACGACTGGGATGTTGATTTTGCATGCTGGTGCAGTTACAAATACCTCAACAGCGGCCCGGGAAGTGTTTCAGGTGCATTTGTTCATGAACGTCATGCGCACAGCGAAATGATCCGTTTTGCAGGTTGGTGGGGACACGATAAAGTAACGCGTTTCAAAATGGAAAAAGGTTTCCGTCCTGTTGCAGGAGCAGAAGGATGGCAGTTGAGCAACGCACCTGTTTTCTCGATGGCGGCTCACAACGCAGCACTTGAGATATTTGATGAAGTGGGAATGGAGAAGTTGCGTGCGAAGACGATGAAACTTTCGGGATATCTGGAATTTATAATTGATGATGTTTCATCCCGCAAAGGAAATTGTCTGGAGATCATCACGCCTCGCGAGTGGAATCAGCGCGGTTGTCAGTTGAGTGTTGTCGCGCACGGTTACGGTCGCGATTTGTTTAACACTTTGATGCATAACGGTGTTATTCCAGATTGGAGAGAACCGAATGTGATTCGTTTAGCGCCGGTTCCATTGTATAATTCTTTCGAGGATATCTGGAGATTCGGTCAGAAGTTGGAAGAAGCGATGTGATTTCGTTTAAATTTCTCTGTATTAGTGAATCCTGATATTGGTCAGGCGTGTAATCACTTCATGATCTTACATTCGCAATTCTGTCAGGAAAGAACTAATCTGCTTTCATGGTGACAGAATGTTGAACTGAAATCATTTTCTTTGCTAAAGAACTCAATCTGAATTATGAGTAAGAAAGTAACACTCGTTGGAGCCGGACTCGTTGGTTCGCTTCTTTCAATTTATCTCGCAAAACGCGGATATAACGTAAACGTTTTCGAACGTCGTCCCGATATGCGCAAGACAAAAGGGTATGCCGGAAAATCGATCAACCTGGCTTTGAGCGATCGCGGCTTGCGCGGGTTGGAAGGTGTTGGTATTGCAGACGAGATCCGGAAAATTGCAATTCCGATGTACGGTCGTTTCCTGCATTACCAAGATGGTACAACCGGGTATCAGCCATATGGAAAAGAAGGTCAGGCGATCAATTCCGTTTCACGCGCAGGCATCAATATGATGCTTATGGATTTGGCAGAAACATTACCGAATGTGAAGTTCAATTTTGAAGAACGTTGCACAGGTGTTGATTCCGTGAAAGGTGTTTCCTCATTTGTGAATGAATCTTCTCAAGCGAAAACATCTATCGAATCCGATTTGATTTTCGGTTCCGATGGAGCATTTTCAGCTGCACGATTAAGCGCAATGATCGGTCACGATCGTTTTGAATACAATCAGTTTTACATTGAAGCAGGGTACAAGGAACTTGTTATTCCTGCCGGACCGAACGGCGAGTTTCTCATTGAGAAAAACGCATTGCACATTTGGCCGCGCAAAAGCTTCATGATGATTGCGCTTCCGAATATCGACGGTACGTTTACATGTACGTTGTTCATGCCGTTTACCGGTGAAAATTCGTTCGAGAAACTGAAAACGCGTGAAGAGGTGAAAGAATTCTTTGATCGTGTGTTCCCTGACGCAGTGCCGCTGATGCCGACTTTGCTTGATGATTTCATGACAAATCCTACAGCGTCATTGGTAACAGTGAAATGTTTCCCTTGGACATTTGACGATAAACTTGCGTTGATCGGTGATGCCGCTCATGCTATCGTTCCTTTCTACGGACAAGGAATGAACTGCGGATTTGAAGATTGTGTTGTGTTGAACGAACTGATCGACAAGCACAAAGAAAACTGGCCGGCGATTCTCAGTGAATATCAGGTTCTGAGAAAGCCTGACGGCGATGCAGTCGCAGATCTTGCTATCGGCAACTTTACAGAGATGCGAGATAAAACCGCAGATCCGAAATTCCATCTTCAGAAAAAAATTGAAGCATGGTTTTCTGAAAAGCATCCGGATAAATGGGTGCCGCAATACACAATGGTTACATATCGCCCCGACATTCGCTATTCCTATGCATTGAAGCGCGGTAAAGAGCAGGACGAAATCATGCAGAAAGTAATGGCTGCTGTTCCCGGGATCGAAGAAAAATGGGACACTGCGGAAGTGGAAAAATTAATCCTCCAACACTTATAAAATCATGAAAATAAACCCCATTGTATTTCTATTGTTCATTGGAGCTTTTTTAGGTTCCTGTACTGAAGCGTATCAGAATAAGAATAAAGTTGCCGAAGAGTTCGTGGACGATATGAAAGCGTCCGGAGTAACTGTAGGTTACGCTGCAAATACTTCTACCGGTAAAGGAACGAGTAAAGTAACAACGCTTACCTTCAATGATGTTACGCTGAACATTGAAGATCTGGAAGCTACAGTGAATGAAGTGGCGTTGCAGTTTTATAACACCATTCCTAAGGAAGATTTGAAAGGTGAAACTGCTCTTGAGATCGTTACAAAAATGAAAGAAGGGGAAGAGTATACGTTCAATTTCCCTCTTAAAGAATTAGCGATTGCTGAAGAACTTCTTAAGAACGCAGAAGCTATGGTGCAGGCATGTCACGACAACGATTCTGATAAGATCCGCAAGTTGAAGGATGACGATTATCTTCCTGAAGATGTGATGGCCGATATTTACGCTTTGAACGCGGACAATGCTGAGGCATTCGGCGGGCAGACGTATCAGGTGAAGCGCACAGGATTTCGCTTCGCTTCCGGAGAAGATGATCCGGAACTAAGAATGATTACGGCCAATTTCGCCGGCGGAAACAAGCAGATGTATACAGATTACACAGTAAACGTCGATTGCAAGACAAAGAAGGTGGTGTACATCTGGATGAAAAACAGCGAATAGGCTGAAAATAAGCCTATTTACGGTCCTGAAATGGAAAAACGCAGTACTCAAATCTGCGTTTTTCTGCTTTTTTGGAAGGTTGAACGAAAATTGAGTGATTTTCTTCCTGAGAATCGGGCTAAACTTATTATCTTCGCATCCCTTTTAAAGGAATAACTACTAAACAATTCATCATGTACGCAATCGTAGAAATAGCCGGGCTCCAGTACAAAGTGGCAAAAAAACAGCGTGTTTTTGTGCACCGCCTCGAGGCTAACGAAGGTGAGAACGTAGAGTTCTCTAAAGTCCTTCTCATTGACAACGACGGTAAAATTACCGTTGGCGCTCCTGTTGTAGACGGAGCACGTGTTGCAGCAAAAGTGCTGTCACACATGAAAGGTGATAAAGTTCTTGTTTTCAAGAAAAAACGCCGTAAAGGTTACGAGAAACTGAACGGTCACCGTCAGCAAATGACTGAGCTTATGATCCAGGCTGTGCTTGGTAAAGGAGAAAAACTCAGTGCTGAAGATGCGAAACTCGAAGTTGCATCAACGCTAGAACTGAAGCGTCGTTCTGCTGCTAAATCTCCTAAGAAGGTTTACGCAGTTGCAGAAGAAGCAGAAGAAGTAGTGGAAGAGAAGCCGAAAAAAGCAGCGAAGAAAGCTCCTGCTAAAAAGGCTGCAGCGAAGAAGACAGCAACAAAAAAGAAAAAAGAAGACTAAAACAACCGTTGAGTAAGTCGGCTTTCACAATCTGACAAACGCAACTAATACTTAAAGTAATGGCACACAAAAAAGGTGAAGGTAAAGTAAAGAACGGCCGTGAATCCGAAGCAAAACGTCTTGGTATCAAGATCTATGGCGGACAGGCTGCACTTGCAGGTAACATCATCGTTCGTCAGCGTGGCACACGCCATTTTGCCGGTCCTAACGTAGGAATGGGCAAAGACCATACACTGTTTGCACTTGTTGACGGAATCGTGAAATTCACAAAGAAGCGCGATGACCGTTCGTATGTTTCAGTTGAGCCTATCACGGCTGAGTAATCGAGACATTCTCTAAAGACAAATTCGCACCCGTCTCCATGAGGCGGGTGCTTTGTTTTTAGGATTACGCAGAGTGGTTGCTGCTGCCACAGATTGCTCAGATTACTCAGATGTGATTCTGCGTTTTCTGTGACATCTGAGGCAAACCACAGCCACACGATCAACGGTAAACTGTATTGACGTCATCTTAGGCATCATTCCTCATTAATCCTGAGATTATTCAAGGTTTCTGCGTAATCTCTTTCTAAATTTGAATCTGAATTTTTTAATTTATGTTACAGCTCCAAACCATCCGCGAAAGTAAAGACGAAGTGATCCGCCGCCTGGCGAAGAAACATTTCGACGGGCCGAAATTCATCAACGAAATTGCACGTATCGATTCCGAGCGACGCAAAACACTTACCGAACTTGAGACCATCAAGGCGGAAGCAAATGCACTTGCGAAGCAAATCGGCGAGTTGATGAAATCCGGTAAGAAAGCAGAAGCGGATGACATCAAGAATAAAAGCGTTGCGCTCAAAGATTCTGAAAAGAAACTTCAGGAAGTACTCGCCGCATTTGAAGAAGAACAATTCAATCTTTTGGTTCAGGTTCCGAATCTTCCGAATGAAATTGTTCCGGAAGGTCGCACTCCCGCCGAAAATGCAACTGTATTCACATACGGAGATATTCCGAAACTTCACGAAGACGCAGTTCCGCATTGGGAACTAGCAGCGAAGTATGATCTCATTGATTTCGAACTCGGCGTGAAACTCACGGGCGCAGGTTTTCCTGTTTACAAAAACAAGGGCGCAAAACTTCAGCGCGCATTGATCAATTTCTTCCTCGATCGCGCTGCGCAAGCAGGATACATGGAAGTGCAGCCACCGATCATGGTGAATAAAGATTCAGGATTCGGAACGGGACAACTTCCCGATAAAGAAGGGCAGATGTACCACGTTACCGTTGATGATCTTTATCTGATTCCAACAGCTGAAGTGCCGATCACCAATATTTACCGCGATGTAATTCTGAAAGCGGAAGAGCTTCCGATTAAGAATTGCGGTTACACACCTTGCTTCCGTCGTGAAGCCGGATCATACGGTAAAGACGTCCGCGGATTGAATCGTCTTCACCAATTTGATAAAGTAGAAATCGTACAGATCGCACATCCTTCAAAGTCTTATGAAATTCTTGAAGAGATGCGCAACTACGTAGCTGGTCTGCTGAAAGATCTCGGATTGCCTTTCCGTACACTTTTACTTTGCGGCGGTGATATGAGTTTTGCTTCTGCACAGACTTACGATATGGAAGTTTATTCTGCTGCGCAGGAAAAATGGCTTGAAGTAAGTTCTGTCTCCAACTTCGAAGCTTTCCAAAGTAACCGTTTGAAATTGCGTTTCCGTGAGGGAAGTGAAAAGCCTCAGCTGGCGCACACGTTGAACGGATCTGCTCTGGCATTACCACGTATAGTTGCCGCCTTGCTGGAAAACAATCAGACTCCTGACGGAATCGTTATTCCGGAAGTGTTGCGTCCGTATACCGGATTTGATAAAATATCTTAATGTGGAAAACGTTATGAAGAAGCATCTCGTATATGCAATTGCAGCCAGCAGTTTGCTGTTCTCTTGCGGAGGACCGGATCGCACTGCAGAATTGAAAACCGTGGACAGTCTGAATCAGGTTCTCAACGCAACGGATTCAATTATTGCATCACTCAATCTTGATGATGTAAAGAAACGTGCCGATGAAGTTGCGAACAACAGGAAGTACATTCAGTTTAATGTGAACATGCTGAAGGATACGCTTGATTTCAATACCGCTTTGATGCTTACGGAATACCGTGAGGCAGGAAAGTTTTTTGATAAAATCAAAAATGAAGCGCAGCACGTCGATCGTTCTGTTGATTCGGCGCGCGTGAGTCTGAATAATCTGAAGCACGATCTTGAGAACAATTCTCTGGCTGAAGGAATTGATTTGAATGCGAGTCTTGCCAGTGAACGCGTTCAGGCAGCAGAAATGAAAGCGTACGCGGAAAATCTTCAAGTGATGGTTAAAGCAACTGTTGCTTCACACGATACTCTCGCCCCTAAAGTGAATGTATATGTGAAACAGTTGAATGAAAAGCTTTCCACTCAAAAGCAAAAATAGAAGCATGATCAGAGCCGCAGGACTTTTTCTTGTTTGTTTCCTGCTGGTGCAATTCAAATTGAATGCACAGGACACTACTGTTGTGCCTGCTTCACCGGATGAGCAATTGGCGGTGCAGTATTATCAGGCTGCAGAGTACGACAAAGCCGTGATCTATTATGAGAAGTTGTACAATAAAAATCCAATAGCGATTTATTACAACTATTATCTGAACTGTCTTATCTACACTAAGAATTTCAAGAAAGCAGAGAAGACCGTAAAGAAACAGCAGTCGAACAACAAGTGGGATTTGCGTTATCATATCGACTTCGGTCGTGTGTATCGTGCAGATGGTAACGAAGACAAAGCAAAGAAAGAATTCAATCTTGCGGTTGATGGAATCAACGCGACCACTTCACCCAAACACGTAATTGAAGTTTGCAATGCTTTCATGGGCATCAATGAAACAGGTTTTGCTGTTGATGCTTTGAAACGCGGAAGAAAGGAACTCAACGGAGTTTATACATTCAACATTGAGTTGGCGGAAGTCTACGGTGTACGAAAAGAGTGGTCGAACATGGTGAATGAGTACCTGGATTTGCTTTCCATATCTGAAGGTTACAAAGTGCAGGTTCAGGAACTGTTGCAGGCGCAACTCGACGCTGATATTGACGGACAGATTCATCCGATTCTGAAAACGGAATTGATCAAACGTTCGCAGAAGCAGCCGGATAAAATAATCTGGAATGAAATGCTCATGTGGTATTACATGCAGCAGGATAATTTTGCAATGGCATTGGTTCAGGCGAAAGCGGTTGATAAGCGCGCTAAGAAGGACGGCGAACAAGTGCTGGACCTTGCTGAAACTGCGCGTGCCAATAAAGAATATGCCGTTGCAACAGAAGCGTATGATTACGTGATTTCGCTGGGGACGACGAGCTATAACTACAATCGTGCGCGCATCGAAAAAGTAAATACGCGTTACGAACAGATCACTGCAACAACGGAATATTCTCAACCTGATTTGCTTTCGCTGGAATCGGAAATGATTGCAACGTTGGATGAATTAGGGAAAGGTCCTGCAACAATTTCATTGATGAAAACGTTGGCGCATCTTCAGGCCTTCTATCTGAAGAAAACGAAAGCGGCAATCGCACTTCTGGAAGAAACATTGACTTTGCCGGGCGTTACAGCTTTGAAACAGGCGGAATGTAAACTGGAGCTCGGCGATGTTTTGTTGCTCGACGGGCAGGTGTGGGAAGCATCACTGCGTTATTCTCAGGTGGAGAAAGCGTTCAAGATGGAACCGATCGGAAATGAAGCGAAGTTCCGAAATGCGAAAATTGCATTTTATATCGGCGACTTTGAATGGTCGCAGGTGCAATGCAATGTTTTGAAAGAGTCACCATCGAAGTTGATCGCGAATGACGCGATGTATCTGTCCATTCTGATTACCGATAATCTTGCTTTGGACAGTAATCCTGAACCGCTGATGTATTTTGCAAAAGCCGATTTGATGCTGTTTCAAAACCGTTTCACGGATGCGCTTTTGTATCTCGACTCGCTGGAGAAATTGTATCCGACGCATTCGTTGTCAGATGACATTTTATACATGAAGTATCGAATTGCGTTTAAGCAACAGAAGTATAAAGAAGCAGCAGGATTTTTAGAGCAATTGATTGCGTCGTACGGACAAGATGTGTTAGGAGATGATGCAACATTTCGTTTGGCGGAGTTGTACGACTTTCATCTCAACGATAAAGACAAAGCAAAACAGTATTACCTCGATCTCATTACCAATTATCCCGGAAGTCTTTTCCGTGTGGATGCGCAGAAACGGTACAGAATTTTAAGAGGAGACGTAAACGGAGATCAATAACTATGATCATTTACAACGTAACAGTTAACATTGACAACTCCGTTCACGAGGAGTGGTTGGAATGGATGAAGTCGAAGCACATTCCGGATGTGGTTGGAACAGGATGTTTCACCGAAGGAAACATCTTCCGTATACTTGTCAATGAAGAAAGCGGAATCAGTTATTCGGTTCAATATTCTGCAGCAAGCATGGATGATGTGAATCGTTATCTGAAAGAACATGCCGAAGCATTGCGCAACGATGCACTGCGATTGTACAGTGACAAGTTCGTTGCATTCCGTACACTTCTTGAACGCATCGACTAGTGGATAAAGTACGCGCCAAAAAACATCTGGGTCAGCACTTTCTGACAGATCAGAATATCGCTGCTAAAATTGCTGATGCATTGCAGCCGGAAGGAAAGTATGCGAAAGCATTGGAAGTAGGTCCCGGCATGGGCGTGCTCACGAAGTTTTTACTCGAACGCAGTGATCTTGAAACGTGGGTAGTCGAAATCGATACCGAATCTGTCGCCTATCTCAGTGAACATTATCCGCATCTGCGACCGAGAATTATTGCCGGAGATTTTCTCAAGCAGAATTTCGAAACGTTTTTCAGTGAACCTTGTGCGGTGATCGGGAATTTCCCTTACAATATTTCAACACAGATACTTTTTCGTGTACTCGACTACAAGGATCAGGTTCCTGAAGTTGTTGGAATGTTTCAGAAAGAAGTGGCGGAACGTATCGCAGAAAAACCGGGAAGTAAAACTTACGGAATCACCAGTGTGTTGCTTCAGGCATGGTATGATATCGAATACCTGTTCACTGTCCATGAAAACGTTTTCTCACCGCCGCCGAAAGTAAAGTCAGCTGTAATCCGATTACGTCGCAACGATGTAAAGGATCTTGGCTGCGATGCAAAACTGTTTACGCAGGTTGTGAAGGCCGCATTCAATCAACGTCGCAAACAATTGCGCAACTCTTTACACGCTTTTAACATCAAGCCCGGAGAAGAAAATAATCCTGTGTTTACACGTCGTCCGGAGCAATTGTCGGTACAGGAATTCATTTCCCTTACACAGATTCTCTCCGTTTAACTCAGAATCCGCAATCCGTAATCGGTAATACTTTATCTTTGCCCCGAGTTAAAACCATGGATAATCCTCTGTTATGTCAAGCCGGATTTCAGACACCTTCCTGGATGATCTTCGCTTCGCAATCGCGAAAGGCGACAGAGAATTTATTCTTGGTAAGTTAGATGAACTTCACCCGGCAGATGCTGCGGAAATCCTCAATTTATTAGAAGACGAAGAAGCCGTTAAGGCTTATCAGTTCCTTCCTGAAGAACTCGCCGCGGAAGCAATTCTTCTTCTTGATGACGACAAGCGTGAGATGATTCTTTCGCGACTCTCTTCTGAAGAGATCGCGGATAAACTCATTGACAATCTTGCAACGGATGATGCCGCGGACGTACTCGCTGAGTTAACCGATGAGCAGCAGGATGAGGTCCTTTCGCACGTTGAAGACATGGAGCAGGCGAGTGATATCGTCGATCTCCTCAACTACGATCCTGATACCGCCGGAGGTATCATGGCAAAAGAATTGGTGAGCGTACATGCTTCGAAGAATGTGTGGGAATGCGTTCGTGAAATACGAACTCAAGCAGAAGGCGTTGAGAACATCTATACGATTTACGTGGTGGATGCCGACGAGAAACTTGTGGGATTGCTTTCTTTGAAAAATCTTCTGACGAAACCTTTGCGCACACCGGTTGCAGAAGTGTACAATCCGAATGTGATCAGCGTTAAAGCGAATACACCTGCAGAGGAAGTAGCGCAGATCATGGATAAATACGATCTCGTTGTTGTTCCGGTTGTTGATTCTCTCAATCGACTTATCGGACGTATCACCGTAGACGATGTTGTCGACGTTATTCGTGAGGAAGTAACGGAAGACGTTCAGAAAATGGGTGCGGTCCAGGCTCTCGAAGAACCTTATATGAACACGCCTTTCTGGCAAATGGTTCGCAAGCGTGTAGGTTGGCTCATTGTTCTCTTTATCGGAGAAACATTGACTGCAACTGCAATGAGTTTTTATGAAGATCAAATTGCGAAGGCGGTGATTCTCGCGATTTTCATTCCGTTGATTATTTCCAGTGGAGGAAATTCCGGTTCACAGGCTTCTACACTTGTAATACGTGCAATGGCTTTGGGTGAAGTTACTGTTCGCGATTGGGTCAAGATCTTTAACAAAGAATTGCGTTCAGGTTTGGTCCTCGGCTTAGTCCTCGGTATACTCGGTTTTCTTCGTGTCGCCATTTGGGCCAACTTCGTTCAGGATTACGGACCGCATTGGGTTCTCATTGGTCTGACTGTTGGTGTTACGCTCACCGGTGTTGTAGTTTGGGGATGTTTGATGGGCGCATTATTGCCATTATTACTGAAACGTCTCGGCCTTGATCCTGCAGTTTCTTCAACTCCGTTTGTTGCAACGTTGGTTGACGTTACAGGATTGGTGATTTACTTCAGCATATCAATGTCGTTGTTGAAAGGCGTACTGCTCTGATATGGAAAAGCGCATTCTGTTTCTCGACTCGAATCATCCTGTTATGATTGAATCGCTTCGCGCGAACGGTTTTGTATGCGATGAAGATTATACTTCTTCCAAAGAAGATGTAATGCAAAAACTTCACAGCTATCACGGTGTTGTAATACGCAGTCGATTTAAACTGGATAAAGTTTTTCTGGACGCAGGAACGCAATTGCGTTGTATCGGTCGTGCCGGTGCGGGAATGGAAAACATTGATGTGGAGTATGCAGCGGCTAAAGGAATCACATGTGTGCATGCACCGGAAGGAAATCGCGTGGCAGTTGGCGAGCACGCATTGGGAATGCTGCTTTCATTGATGGATAATTTCAGAAAGTCGGACAATGAAACGCGTAACGGAATCTGGAAGCGCGAAGAAAATCGCGGAACAGAACTGACCGGAAAAACAGTCGGAATTATCGGTTACGGAAATATGGGATCAGCATTCGCGAAAGTACTTGCTGGTTTTGACGTCAAAGTACTTGCGTATGATAAATACAAAACGGGATTCTCAGTTGGATACGTACATGAATCATCTCTCGAAAATATTTTTGAAAACGCTGATGTATTGAGTCTGCATATTCCATTGACGAAAGAAACGCATATGATGGTTAATGATGCATTTTTGAGTGCTTTCAGAAAACCAATATGGTTTATCAATACTTCCCGTGGTAAAGTTGTTGAGACATCAGCTGTTGTGAATGCTTTGGAAAGCGGAAAATTCAAAGGCGCAGCTCTTGACGTTCTCGAATACGAATCCGTTTCATTCGAAAATCTTGATGCATCTGAATTACCGGAACCCTTTCAACGTCTGCGAAAAATGGACAACGTAATTATCACCCCGCACGTTGCAGGATGGACGTTTGAAAGTCATGTGAAAATCGGAGAAGTAATTGCGGAGAAAATGACCGCGGTTCTTAATTCTTAACCAATGGTAATGTAGTTAAACGGGAACTTAACAACTTCTGAAAGCTGTTCTCCGCGTTCGCGGATTTCCTCGTCGTCCGCTTCATAAACCCATTCCACTTTTATTCTGTCACGGAAAGCCGCAATCAATGCCTTCAGTATTATGAGCAAATGACGTACAGAAGAAGTGTTGAAATAAGTGAGGTTGATGCGTACAGTAATTGCGCCTTTATGAACCGGCTGTATCTTTTCAAGCCATGTATAAACGGGCTGGAAGAATGCATCCGCATTCTCGGGTATGGAAATTCCGCTGAATTCAAGAATACCGTTAGCCTGGTCGAATGAAACTTCGGCCGTGCGCAGGGTTGGGGTTATGTTGAGTTCAATCATCACTTAAACCCCAAAGTTCGCAAGAATTTTGAGCAGAACTAGTCTAAATCAGAAACAAAATATTTAAACAGTAAATTATTTAGCCATTCTGTTCATGAAAACAGGGTGTAAATTCGCCGAATGTTGATCAAAATCATAGGATATTTTTCATCACTAATTGTGCTGTATAGCGGCTTTTTACCTCCAAAATCGTGTTTTTACCGGTTGTTACGCGGTCGAGAGTAGTCTGGTCATAGTAACGGATGGTAACCAGTTCAAGCTGATCATTGTACAATACGCGATACTGTTTTTGCAGTTCTTTCAGCAATTCCGGCAATTTCAACGGGTCGTCGTCCACGCACAAAGACAGGCTGATTGCGGAATTTTGCATGGTGTTTACTTTAACACGATGTCGTGAAAAAAGCGAGAAAATGGAGCCCAGATTTTCCTCAACTATGAATGAAAAATCGCGCGGTGAAATCGAAATTAAAACCTGATTTACTTTGAAGATGAAACACGGAACCGGAAGCGGCGTTTGCACATTATGTATTCGTGTGCCCTCTTGATCGGGATTGATGAACGATCGCACCAGCAGCGGAATGTTCTTATTCTGTAAAGGCTTAATCGTTTTCGGGTGAATAACCGTTGCACCGTAATAAGTTAATTCGATCGCATCCTGATAGGTCATTTGCGGAATCAATCGCGTATCATCGAACCATTTCGGGTCGGCATTCAATACACCCGGAACATCCTTCCAAATTGTCAGGCTTTCCGCTTCCGTACAGAAAGCAAAAATCGCCGCTGTGTAATCAGAACCTTCGCGACCAAGAGTTGTTGTGAAATTTTCGGATGTGACGCCAATAAATCCTTGCGTAACCACAATATTGTTCGCATTGAAAACCGGTAACAGTTCCGTAGATATTCTGTTTTGCGTCAACTCCCAATCCACTTTTCCTTCCCGATACGTATTGTCAGTTTTTATATAGTCGCGCACATCTTTCCACGCACAACTGAATCCGCTTTCTTTAAGATACGCGGCAACAATTTTTGTAGAGATGATTTCTCCAACAGATACGATCTGGTCGTATTCACAATCGTACGAATGTGTCGGTTCATCTTCAATCGCCCATTCCAATTCTACCAATGTATTGTGGACATCATCATAAACAGGATGATCAGCATTGGTGAACAAACCGTTCATGATATTCAAATGGTATTCACGGATTTCATTCAGTACGGTTTCCGGATTTTCTTTCTTGTAAAAGAAAGCTTGTGTCAAACGTTCCAACGCATTGGTTGTTTTACCCATTGCAGAAACCACAATGATGAGTTTCTCGCTGCCAAATCGCTTGACAACGGATGCAAGATTTTTTACACCATCCGCATCTTTTACTGATGCTCCGCCGAATTTGAAAACTTTCATACTTCTTGCTTATTGAATTTCCTGCTTGCTGATTTGTTCTCCGCTCAATCGGTAATTGAGCCACTCATGCAGCACTTCAGGATTGTACTTACGATAAAATTCTATTGCAGGTGTATTCCAATCGAGCACTTGCCATTCCATTCGCAACGCATTCATTTCTTTTGCGGCAGCCAGCACGGCATTAAACAACAAGGTACCTGCACCGGATCGACGGACGTTCTGACTGACAATGATGTCTTCAAGAAACACGCAAGGACCTTTCCATGTCGAATACTTGATGTAATAAAGCGCAATACCGAAAACATTTCCATTTTCATTTTCAGCTACGAAGCAATGAAATAACGGATGTGTTCCGAAACCGTCACGAATCAGGATTTCTTCGTTGGTTACAACTTCATTCGGAGCTTTCTCATATTCCGCAAGCTCGCGAATAAGACTCATTATAGCGCCTGCATCAGATCTTTCGGCCTTACGGATTTTTACATTCATAAAAATTGCTTTTCATGTCAATATCCCGGAGGAATTGTTGCGAATAGGATGTGGTTACATCTGCGGGATAAAGTTAGTAACACTATCTTTGTACAACACACAGACCTGAAATTATGAGTAAAGTCAAAACACTCGGACAGTTTATCATTGAAAAACAAACTGATTTCCCTTATGCTAAGGGAGAACTCTCGCGTTTATTGCGCGATATCGGTATTGCTGCCAAAATTGTTCACCGTGAGGTGAATAAAGCCGGTCTTGCTGATATTCTGGGTGAAGTTGGTGAAACCAACGTTCAGGGTGAAGCGGTAAAAAAACTGGATGTTTTTGCCAATGAACAATTCATTGCCGCGCTGAGTGTAGGAGGAGAATGCTGCGGAATTGCATCCGAAGAGAATGAAGACCTTATTCCGATTGATACACCTCAATCGCGCAACGCAAAGTATGTTGTTGCTATTGATCCGCTCGACGGTTCATCCAATATAGATGTGAACGTTTCTGTTGGAACTATCTTCTCTATTTTCCGCCGTATTTCATTGAGCGGTCCTGCTACGGAAGAAGATTTTCTGCAACGCGGAACTGAGCAGGTTGCAGCAGGTTATATCATCTACGGTTCTTCAACAATGCTTGTTTATACTACAGGTAAAGGTGTAAATGGATTTACTTTGGATCCTTCCATTGGCGAATTCTGTCTGTCGCACCAGAATATGAAAACTCCGACAATCGGAAAAACATATTCCATCAATGAGGGGAATTACGTTCATTTTCCTGACGGTGTAAAGAAATACATCAAATATTGCCAGGAAGAAGATAAACCAACGCGTCGCCCGTATTCATCACGTTATATCGGTTCTGCTGTTGCTGATATTCACCGCAATCTTATTACAGGAGGCATTTATATATATCCTGTAACGGCTTCATCTCCAAATGGAAAACTGCGCTTGATTTACGAATGCAATCCTATGGCGTTGATCATCGAACAAGCCGGCGGAAAAGCAACAGATGGTTACAGAAGAATACTCGAGATTGAACCGAAGAAGCTGCATCAGCGTACACCATTTTACGCAGGAAGTGCTGAGATGGTGGATCAGGCGTGTGAATTCATGTCGAAATATTCATTGGCATAATATTTTTGCATTGCCTGTAACAAGTTGACACCTGCAGGCGTCTTATGACTGAAAAACTAAAAAACTCAGTCATGAAAACGCTCAGAATATTCACATTAACAGTTGCGCTTCTCACTTCTGCCATTGTTGGTAATGCAACAGAGAAAGCAGATAGCGCAGATATCAGCAAACAGATTCAGTCGTCAATACAGACGCCCGAGAAAATTATAAATGATGATGCGCAATCGCGTGTGCTCGTGGTTTTCTCCATTGATGAAAACGGTAATGCTGTGGTCCACGAAATAGGCTCCAACGATGAAGCCGTTCGCAACGATCTTAGCGGCCAGTTTGCACAAATGAAATTCAACGCTGAATCAGGAATGTATTCTATTTGGCTGAACTTCAAGACGTTGTAGGAATAATTAAGGAATGCTGTAACTTGTGCCCGTGGCTGACCGTCACACCATTAATAAACCGGAATTATGAAAAAGTCATTTTTAATTTTACTCGCCTCACTTCCATTCTTTGCATTTGCGCAAACAACAGAAACGCGTAATGTAGATGCATTCACAGGAGTGCGTACATCTTCTCTGGTAGAAGTTGTGTTGAAACCGGGATCTCCTTGTTCAGTTGTACTGGAAGGAGAAGCAGAAGGCGTGAAGTCAGTGCAAACTGAAGTGAAAGACGGTCAACTCGTAATTTCACAACACGGTAATTCCAAAGCAGCGCCTGTTAAAGTAGTTGTTACTATAAGTGAACTGAAGTCGCTTGATTTTGCCGGCGCTGCTCAATTGCGTGGTGAAGGAACGCACGTTACCGATACGTTGAAAGTTATTGGAGCAGGTGGCGCTCAAATGGAATTGAATGTAACCGCATCTAAAGTTCGCGCGGACCTTTCCGGTGCTGCACATTTGAAAGTATGCGGAACATCAAACAATTTGGATGCAGATATTTCCGGTGCTGCAGATTTACGTTCAGGTTGCCTCGAAGCAAAAAGCGTAAACGTACGTGCGAGCGGTGCTTCCAAAGCTTCTGTTTCTGCGTCTGATAAAATTGTAGCGCGCGCGTCGGGTGCATCGGAAGTGATTGTGTATGGCGACGCTTCTGATCGTACTATTGACGCAACGGGCGCCGCGAGTATTGATACGAAAGGCGGTTCCGGCAAAGCGGATACAACACATGTACGAATCGGAAACCGCAACATCGATATCGTAGAAGATCCGGAAGAAAAATCAGAGCGTGAGAAGAAAGCCGACGACAGCGATTTTGAATTCTGGGACGGAATGGATCTTGGTGTAAACGGACTCATGACCTACGATAACAAATTCACGATGCCTGCAGGTTTGGAGCATATGGAACTCAACTATGTGAAGTCGTATGTGTTCGGATGGAACATGTGGCAGAAGAACATTCACATCTATCGCAACAATGTGAATCTCGGAACAGGAATCGGTCTCAGTTGGTATCACTACAATCTGCGCGGATCATATTCATTGCAACCCAACGTAGACTACACTTTTGCAGTGGCTGATTCACTCAATTATTCGAAGAACCGTTTGAATGCTTGCTACGTGAACATTCCGCTCTTCCTTGAGTTCAACACAAACAATAACGACGCGGACAAATCCTTCCACTTCGGTGCAGGTGCGCAGTTTGGTTACAACGTATTCAAGAATAAACTCAAACAGAAGTATGAACTGGACGGAGAAACCTACAAGCGCAAGATCAAAGACGATTTCAATGTAAATCCATTCAAGATTGATCTGATCACGCGTATCGGATACGGCGATTTCACCATCTTCGGCACTTACTCAATGACTACATTATTTGAGAAAGGAAAAGGACCTACGCTTTATCCTTTCACAGCAGGAATCAGCCTCGATTTTTAAAAACGTTTTACATCCCACTTCGGAAATCCCTCCAACGAAAGTTCAGGAGGGATTTCTTTTTTAATTTCACGCATTATGAAAGTCGAAATAGGCTCGGGATTTTACATCAGCTTGCCGCAAAAAGGAGATGAAGGCATGTATGTGAAGTTGCTGAATGATCCTTACATTTTTGCGCGCACATTGATGTTGCCTGCCA